>NZ_JBSVQM010000014.1:0-116173 GCF_054863625.1 Clostridium sp. Marseille-QA1073
TAATAGCAGCTACTATTACTGCTTTAGGAACAGCTATAACTATGAACTATACTTATAAAAGTCGTATAGAGAATAAGTATATATATACTTTTTCTTATGCTTCATTAAAAGATATAAATGAAAAATCTATAAAAAATATAATAGAAAAAAGCAATCACAAAATTACAAAAGAAGTGAATCTAAGTCTACTATATTCAGATAATATAGATGGTTATAACAAATATGGATTGATTTCCTTTGTTAAGTATTCAGACTTTATAAGAGTTTTAAAAGAGCTTGGAAATTATGAGCTAGTTAATAATATGAATTTGAATCTAACAGAAGAAAACCGCTGCATTTATGTACAAAAGGCAGGAACATTAATAACTTTAAGTTTAGGAGAAAAAACAGATGAATTTATAGTAAATGATAAAAGGTTTTCAGTAAGTGAAAAAATTAAGATTCCTTTTCTTGGTGGAATATACCCATCAGATTTATTGATAATAAATGATAGAACTTATAGTGAATTAGAAAGGGAATTAAAGAAAATAAATTTTTATGGAATAAAGGTAGATAATCAAGAAAATACGAAAGTATTAACAAAAGAATTAGAAAGTATGGCAGATAAAGATAGAAATAATTCAATACATTATTTTTATTTAGACCAAAAGGATAGTGATAATTGGGTTAAATTTGTATATGTTATAGGATGCTTTTTAGCTCTAGTATTTGCTGTAGCTACTGGTAGTATAGTGTACTTTAAAATCTTTGATGATGCAAACAATGATAAGGAAAAATACAAAATACTAATTAAGTTAGGAATAGATGATAGTGATATAGCTACTTCAGTAAATAAGCAGATTTCAATATTCTTTATATTAACTTTAACCTTAGGAATACTTCACAGTATATTTGCTATAAGAATTTTAAGTAAAATGCTTTTTGTAAATTTAATAAAACCTTTTATAATAACTGTTTTAATCTTTATAGTTATATACTTAATTTTCTTTGTCATAGCTAAAAGAAATTTTATTAGAGTTATAAGAGAAAAATAAATGTTTTGATTAGGCCTTCTTTAAATTTTCATAAAAATGATAAATAGGCTTACCTTTGGGTGAGCCTATTTATCTCCTATTATGTTGAAATAGAGGAGCCACTTCATATAAATAATAGTAATATATTGCTAGTAAAAAGTAGTTTAAAAAATTAATTCGTAAAGAATTAATTTTAAATATAATTATGAATTTTGTATTGTCAACTGTGAATTTAAATATTTAAGTATTGTATATTTGAAGAAATCTATCAATCATTTTTTTATGACTTTTTACAATGTTTTCCGGTAAATTATCAAGGCTTATAAAACTAAATCCAAGAGATTCACTTTTATCTATTTTAAGGTCACCACTCATTTCTTCAGTATAGTATGCAATGGTAACAGCATAAAACTCATCACCATTAGGAACCTTTACTAAACTGTCCGGACCTGAAAATACATCTATTAATTTTAACTTTCCAACAGTTAAACCTGTTTCTTCTAATACTTCTCTCCTCGCTGTATCTTCCGTAGATTCTCCAAGTTCCATTAATCCACCAGGTATTCCCCACATTCCATAGGAGGTTGTTTTTCGTTTTTGTAACAATATTTTATTTTTATCATCTACAATTATTACAACTGCACCTACTAAAATAAGAGGCCTATGACCAACTATACTTCTCAATTCTTCTACGTAATTCATTTTTTTCACCTCGTGTTTTTATATAATTAAATATATAGCAGTATCCTATTAGTTAGTATTATATTATAAATTAATTATATACAGTATATAATTATATGTCTTTAAAATAAGAAGTTTATTTAGTGTAGGGGCGAACATTGTTAGCACAAAAATCTAAAATCATTTCCATTGTTAAATGTTAGATAGATAGTTAATATTTTAGTAAGTGGTATTTAAAAAATATCCTAAAATTGATAAACATATTATTTATAGAAATCATATCCATGATAATTATAATGGCACTAGATATTAGTATAAGAACTGGCGAACAATGTTTGCTACTATGATACTGCGAATAATAAAGTACATGAGAAAATATTTTACAGAACAAATTGGTTTTTTAGTTCGATAAAAATGATATTTTTTATATAATGTGGCAGATTTTTTATAAAAGAGGTAAATTTTAAATTTAAAAGATATTAAGTGTATAGAGCTTTTTAACGATATATAAGATATATATTTCAGAAACCTCGATTTTCCCTATATAAATCAAGGTTTTATTTTAATTCGTCAAAAGAAACGTCAAAAATTTAAAAAATATTTTCTATTATGTTAGTTGCACGTTTTATCATATCATCATTCACGTGAGAATATGTTTTCATTGTTTCTTTCACATCATGTCCAAGAAGTTTAGCAGCAGTTTTAAAATCAACACCACTGCTTATCAACATAGTAGCGTATGTATGTCTTAATTCATGAATTGTGATATTAAATTTTTTTAGCATTTCATTTAAAGTGTCGCTACATGAAGATAGGTTTTTTAAATCAAAAAGTCTATTGTCCATATTGATTATTTTTTTGCTATCCTTCAACTGTTTTAAATATTCACATAGAATAGTTGGGATAGGAACTGTTCTATATGAATGTCTGCTTTTTAAAGAACCGAATCCATAGCTATATTTGCCGTCTTCTGTTTCTATCTTTTTCCATTGTTTTGTTACATTTATTAAGCGATTATTTAAATCTATTTCATCCCAAGTTAACCCTGCAATTTCCCCTAATCTCAAACCACAGTGAGACGCTAATAGCACTATTAGGTAATAATCATATTTTCTTTTGCGGTTGCGGTTACTAAAATAATTTAATATCATATTTAACTCTTGCCTAGTTAAGGCTCTTTTAGTTTCTTCCTTTTTTTTAGAGTTTAATTTTATTTTTTTAGCAGGGTTTGTAGCTAATATTTCAAATTCATTTATAGCACTATTAAAGATAGTGTTGATTTTTGCTACATAATCACTTATGGTAGAGAGTTTTAGTTCATTTTTAATCAACTTATCAATGCACCTTTGAATATCCATCTTAGATATTGCGTTAAGTTCTAGATCTTTTAAATCTAAAAAGTTGTTATATGCATTTTTAAAAGCTAATATTGTATTAGCTTCGCGATAGAGAGATATATGTTCTATGTACATATCGAAAAATTCGCCAAATGTAATTTTCTTTAATTCATTTGGTGTATTGTTTCTTATGTTTACATCTGCTTTTATCTCTTCTAGTAGTTTATCTGCATATTTTTTAGCGTCTCTTTTAAGTTTAAACCCTTGTTTGCTCCTTTGTTTCCACTCTTTTCCAACCTTATAGGAGATTATTACTTGTATCCCTTTATCTTTTTCTCTATAGGTAATGTTATAATCCATAATAAACCTCCAATAATCTACTTATCTTTTATATTTATAACTTAATATTTTTAATTGATTTAGTAATTCATTCGCAAACTCTATAATTTCTTCTTCAGTTAGTTTATCTGCATTAAACCCACCGAATCCCATTACAGATGGCTGCTTTAGCATAAATTGCATAGCTTCTTCTGCGGTATTAAATTCATTAGTATCATCTAATTCCTTATCAGCGGAATCATACTTACTTATACATTTTTCTTTAGGCTCAAGAGCTTCTCTAGCCATAGCATTTATTTTATTTAAAGAATCCATAGCCATATTTAATTTTTCCTCTGTACTCAATAAGTAATCAACTGAAACATTAAAGTAATCAGCAATTTTCTTAAGAGTAGTCGTCTTAGGATTTTTAGCCTTGCCCGTTTCTATATCAGATATGGTGCTTTGACCTACACCAGTAGCATCTGATAATTGCTTTAAAGTCATTTTTGCTTCTTCCCTAAGTTGTTTTATTTTATTACCTGTAATATTCATTCTTTTCTCTCCTTTATCCGGTTTACAGGACAATGATAACATATAAATCCGGTAAAGTAAATAGCAAAATTAAGGAAAAAAAAGAAAAATGAAGTAATAGGGAGCTATTTTGAACAAATGTTCGTTAAACCGGATTTAAAATATTTGCTTAACCGGATAAATGTAATATAATAGACTTAACGGTTAACCGGATACGGTGTACAGGAGGTGGAGAAATGAAGAACAATATTAGAGACATAATTGAGTCTAAAGGATTAAAAGTAACTTTTGTAATAGAAAAGACTGGACTTGCGAGATCGAGCTTTTACGAAATAATGAATGGCAATGCCGTTCCAACATTGATAAATGCTAGGAAGATAGCTGAAGTTTTAGAAACAGGCTTAGATGAAATATTTCCAGGTGAAAATTTTAATACAGAGGTGTAATTATGTGTAATGAAAAACTTTTATCTGTAAAAGCATTAGCAGAAAGATGGGATAAAGACGAAAGCTCTATAAGAAGATATGTTAAAGAAGGTGTTATAACCCCATGTAAAGGCGTACCTGGGATGATGTTTCATCCGCAGTACGTTGCAAAACTTGAAGGCGTAGAATTGGAAAGATTTTCACCTTTAGAGAAAAGAAGATTAGAAAAAGAAAAAGAAATACTTAAAAAAGAAAATGCACAATTAAAAGAAATTTTAAGCAAAGTTTTAGTAGAAAGCTCTAAAATTATTAATTTGTAGGACAAGCACTTATAAGTATAAAAATAAATTTGTAGGACAAGCCACCACTAAAACCTAACTCGGTGGAAACATGGCATAAAGAGAGGTATTGGAACGGTAATAAATTTAACTAACCCAAATAGTAAAACTAAATAAGCCAATAAATAGCGAGAGTGAGCGACGATATGAGCCACGCCAAAATACATTTAAAGGTCATTGCGAGGAAGTGTTGGTTTACTTAGTTTTACTATAAAGGGGAATACAAAAGGAGTTGATAAGTTGGACAAGCAGTCTATACAAGAGATTTTAAAAAAGATGGGAGAAGATATACCGAAAGAAATTCCTAAATCTTCTCCAAAAGAAATCACAATAACTATTGATTATGAATATATGGCGATTTCAATAAAAAGACAGTTGTCTTAAAAAACATAAACATAAGGAGGTAAGAATGGATAACAAACATGAAGACTTAGAAAGACTAGAAGAATTAAAAGAGCGACACAAGAGGAATAAAAAGAACTTTAAGCTATTAATAATTACATCAATTATTTCTCTTATATCGTTAGCGGTAAGCGTTATAACATTTTTTAGATAGTAAATTTAAGGAGGTAATAAAATGAATAAGAAATTAAAAGAAGCACAAGGAATATCAAAAGAAAAATTAGAGTGGATGAAAGAAGTGGGAATAAAAGAATTCGATAAACCTATGAAATATTACAGAGGGATGTCTTGGCTTTATTCAGAAGATCACATAAAAAATACTCCCCTTGAAGAACTTAAAAGAAAATATGATAAAAGACTAATAAAATCAGGGGAGCCAATTTTAAATGATAATGATATTAAATTAAAAACTATAAATCAAATGAGGAGTAATTATAATCTTGAACCAATAGAGGGAGGAGATGCAACTCTTGCTCATTCAGTTAAAAATAGATTGCTGGAAGAACATTTAGAAGAGATGGCAACATGGTTAGAAGAAGAAAATATAGATAAAAACTCAAATTTAGGGAAAGAATTATTGAAACAAACAAGAGAATTGATAATGCAACATTATGAAATAAGAAAATTAAAAGAAAAGACGACCCAAATATTAGGTCGCCTACAAGATTAGTCAATATGCACAAAGCCATCAACAGCAGTTTTAAAGTTATTAAATTCTGTGACAGTCCATTGATGTGCATGATTAGTTACAACACATTGAATAAATTCGCTTTTAAAGGTATCGAATGTAGAGAAAATGTCATCAAGTTCAGGCCTGTCTACTAGTTGGGAGCTAGATAGATATAAAGCCTGTGCAGAAGCCATATAAGTCATTGCTTCATTTAAATATAAAGTTGATAATTTTTCATTTTCTCGATTTTGAGTATCTTCAAAAAGTAAATCATATGCAGATTTACTAGAAAAATATCCTAATCTAATTAATTTGAAAAGTCTTTCTTTCTGATATTCAAAAAGCGTAGGATTAAATTCGCCGAATATATCTTTCATAGTATCACCTTCCTTTCAAGAAGATTTTACCACGGAAGGAAACATAAAACAAAGGAGAGGATAAATTGAACAAATTAATACCATTAGAATTTAAAAACCAAAGAATAATGACAACTAGAACCCTAGCTGAACAATATGGAACTAATGAGCAAAATATAAGCAAAAACTTTACTAGAAATTCAGAAAGATTTATTGAAGGCAAACATTATTTTAGGTTAGAAGGTGAAGAACTAAAGCAATTTAAAGGGTATGTACTAAATGACGAAAGCCTAAAATTTGTATCAGTTCTATATCTTTGGACAGAAAAAGGAGCAGCTAGACACGCAAAGATATTAGATACAGACGAAGCATGGGAAGTATACGAAGCATTGGAAGAAACTTATTTCAGAGTTAAGGATAACAACATTGCTATTAACCAACTAAGTCCAGAATTACAAATGTTTAAACAAATATTTGACAGTGTGGCACAGCAACAGTTGGAGCAACAACAAATTAAAAAGGAAATTACACAAACCAAAGAAGAGGTACAAGCCATAAGAGATGTTGTAGAGATAAGCCCAAAAAACAATTGGAGAGAAGAAACAAATAAAATTGTATCTAAGATATGTAGAAAATTTAATGATTATAAGAAACCTAAAGATGAAATATATGCAGCATTAGAACAAAGAGCACGTTGTAATCTTAAAACTAGGCTTAACAACCTAAGAGGAAGGGCATTTGACAATTGTTGGTCACAAAGCAAAATCAATGCTTTAAATAACCTTGATGTAATAGCAGATGATATTAAACTTATAGAAATTTATACAGCCATAGTAAAAGAAATGGCTATTAAATATAAAGTGGCGTAGGAGGGTTAAATTAATATGAAAACTTATAAAACATGGGAAGTTATAAAAATGATAACAGAGGACAAAAATAAGAAATTCGAGGCAACTTACGGAACAGATAAATTACTTATATATGCAAATAATGATGGATTTTTCAAAATCCAAACGAACAATGTTGCTTGCACGCACCAATTAGATGGCAACCTGCAAATAAGAGGAGAGTGGACTCTAATTAAACAACCAGTAAGCTTTATGGAAGCTATAAAAGCTTTTTCACAAGGTAAGACAATAAAAGCTCTTCGTAAGAACAGGGAGTATACAGTATATAAACCTGTTAAACATTCAGCTTTTACAATCTACGATTATGAAGGACTTATAGACACAAGGCGTATGCCAATTGTACCCTATGAGATCTTATATTGTGAATGGTATATAGAGGAGGATTAATATGTTAAAAGGCTTATTAGCAGATTTAAACCTAGACAGTGCAGAATTCGAGGTAGTAATGCAAATGACAACCGAAGATATAAAGTTCAATCGAACTAGTTTTGGAAAGAGGACAAGCATAAAAGATGTGCTTAGTATAGCCGAAAAGTCGGCTACAACTCTTAGGAGGTGCGTTTGACATAGATGATGGAGAAATATATAACACTATAACTGGACAAGCTGTTGGAGATTTAGGGGCTTTAAACTTAGAAGAAATTAATAAATTATTGGAGGATTTATAAATGAATAAAACGCTAAAAATTAACTCAAGCAATTGCTTTTTAAGTGTAAATTGTGGGAACAACATAAGAATAAACGGGGCCGATTTAAATAAGATAATCCATAATAACTTACCAGAGTTAGAGGATTATACTGACTACCCAATAAAGTTAAGTGTACAAATAGAACTCTTAGGCACTGATGAATTAAAAGTTAATGCAGAAGGTTATGAAATTATAGAAAAGAAAGAGGATGAAGAATTATGGTAAATGCATTATTACAAGGAGAATTATTAGAAATAGAAGGGAAAAGAGGTTTTGAAGTTAACGGCATAGACGGAGTTAACTGGTGTTTTAGGAAGATTAGAGCACTTAAGGAAAAGAAAGAAGAGATAGACAGAATAGCTAATGAAGAACTAAGCAGAATAACAACGTGGCGAGATAAAGAAAACGAAGGCATAGACAATAGTATCGAATACTTCGAAGGGCTTATAACAGAATATTATTTAAAAATAAAAAGAGAAGATCCAAAAGCTAAATTAAGTACACCATATGGAAAGGTAACAAGTAGAAAGAACTCAAAGTGGAACTATAACGAAGATGAAGTAAAACAATGGTGTAAGAGTAGTGGCCATACAGAGTTAATTAGACTCAAAGAAGAGTTGGACAAGTCTACATTAAAGAAAACTTTTAAAGATGGTGTAGATACAGAAACAGGAGAAGTTATTCCAGGTATAAGCATTGTAGAGGAAGAAAGCATTTCAATAAAAGTAGAATAGGGAGGTAATGGGGATGAAAAAATCAGAAAGCATAAAAGAATTAGCTTCAGCTTTAAAAAAATTTCAAGCAGAAGTTAAAAACCCAAAGAACGTAGCTAATAATCCATTCTTTAATAGTAAATATGCTCCATTAGATGAAGTTATAAATACAATTAAAGATCCACTAAGTAAACATGGATTATCTTATATACAAATGCCTAATAGTGAAGATGGGACTTTAGTATCAATAGTAACTATCTTGCTACATGAGAGTGGAGAATGGATAGAAAGTGATCCATTAAAATTAAAAAATGATAAGCCAACAGCACAAGGTTCTGGAAGTTCAATAACATATGCTAGAAGGTATCAACTATCAGCTATGTTAGGCATAGCAAGCGAAGATGACGACGACGGAAATGCTGCAACGCATGGTTCACCAGAGTCTAAAGAGTCTAAAAAAATTACAAAAGAGCAAGCAGAAGAAATAAGGAACTTATCAAAAGAGAAAAAGATGTCTGAAGAATATATTTGTAAATTTAGAAAGGTTAATAAATTTGAAGATTTACAAGAGAATGACTGGAAGGCAGCTATGGAATGGCTGAGAAAAAAATAGAAAACCCTTAACAATGGGTTCTCTAGACAGTAATTTAATATTATCGGTAAGAGTTACGGCAATAACTCTTACCCACATTATAGCAGATAAAAACTAATTTAGAAATAGGATTATAAGTTTATAGGAGGAATAGATGGCGGGAGAAGGATTTCAAAAAGGCTGGGTAGGCATTTATAGAAGTATTCAAGACCACTGGTTATGGCAAGAGAAACCTTTTAGCAAAGGACAAGCGTGGATGGACCTTCTTTTGTCAGCCAACCACAAAGATAATAAATTCTTACTAGGCAATGAAATTTTGCAAGTTAAGAGAGGTAGTTTTGTCACTTCTGAACTCAAATTGATGGAGAAATGGGGGTGGAGCAAGAGTAAAGTAAGGAGTTTTTTAGATTTGCTCCAACAAGACCACATGATAGTAAAAATTAGTGACAAAAAAAAGACCACGATAAACATAGTAAATTACGAGGATTACCAAGAATTAAGAACCACAAAAGAACCACAAAAAGACCATGCAAGAACCACAAAAGAACCATGCAGAGACACAAACAATAATGATAATAATGATAATAAGTATATTAATAATAATAAAGAAGAAATAAACCCAATAAAGGTATATCAAAATAATATATTTCCTATGCCAGGAGTAATAGAAATAGAAGGCATTAGAGAATGGTCAAATACACTAGGAAATGAATTAGTTGTACAAGCAATAGAAATAGCAACAGAGAACAACGTAAGGAATTGGAAGTATATAGAACGTATACTCATGGATTGGGATAGTAACGGTATTAAAACTTTAGACCAAGCAAAAGCATATTCGGAGAATAGAAAGCAGAAGGGAGGGCAGAAAGGACATGACAGAAATAGAAAAGATAATTCAGAGAATAAACAAGAATACGACTTCTCCTGTTTCTAAGCATAGTTACAGATGTGAAAAGTGCAAAGACACGCAGTGGACTTTAAAAGATGATAAATACTCTAGGTGTGAGTGCTACGAAATAGACTATGTAAAAAGACTATGGGAAAGTTTTGGAGTAAAAACAGAAGACGTAAAGAAGCTAAAAGAATACAAGCCTTACAATGAAGCTACTGTAAAAGCTCGTGACAAGGCTGTAGAATACATTAAAATCTTTGACTCAATTAAAGATACTAGAGAGAATGGTTTTGCTCTTATGGGACAACCTGGAGCGGGTAAAACACATATTGTAGTTGCTATAGGTAGTGCATTACTTGAAAGAAAAATTCCAGTGGTGTATACGCCTTACCTAGAAGCCATGCGAGAGCTTAAAGCTAACAGTATGGATGATGAATGCTATAACAAATTAGTTATAAGATACCAAAAGGCTAGAGTGCTTATAATAGATGATCTATTTAAGGATAAAGTTAAGAAAGGCAGATTGACAGGAGAACTAACAGAGGCGGACATGAAGCATATATATCCTATTCTTAACTACAGATACCTTAACTATTTACCAACTCTTATAAGTACAGAGTGTACACCTAATATGTTGCTAGATTTAGACGAAGCTTTGGGCGGAAGGATATTAGAGTGTTGTAGTAAATACGGGGTTGTATTCACTAAAGAGTGCAACTACAGAATGAGAAAATTTATTAAATGATTGGAGAGATAGAAAGATGAAAAAAGTAAAAATATTCTATAGAAGCGGACAAGTTGTAACTAAAAATTTTAAGGAGTTTAGCTTTGAGCAAAACAAATATTTCGACTATGAGGGAAATACAAAAATTAGACTGGATATTAACTATACACCTTTAGATGGAGAAGAAATCCACATAAATGCTTCTGGTATAGATTTTATAGAGGCTAAGGAGGTATAGAACATGATTATGGAAGTTAGCTTAATAGTTTTATCATTAACCGTAATAGTTGGGCTGTTAACCGCAGATGTGAGGTTTAAAAAGCTAGAGAATAGGATTAATTGCCTAGAAGATAATATGTTAGATAATTTCGGAGAGATTAAGAAAGGGTTAGAAACTTTAGAATTACAAGAGATTAATAATGGGGACATAATTATGGAGAAACTGAGCAGCAACAAAGAGAATGTAACTAAAGAGATTAATAATTTATATAGTAAATTGGTGTTCACACCTTTGGTATTTAAGTATGGAGAGAAAGGTGAAAGTAATGGAAGAATCAATAGTAATAAATGATGGAATCGGAGTTAAAGAACAGAGACATCTTATGGAGCTATCAACCTTGAATAAAGCATTAAACAATGAAGAATTTTTACAGATAGTTAGTGTTTATAATAAGGCACTAAATAGACTGTTGGAGCAGCAGGAAGAGTCGTAAATTGATTAAAATGTGAAGCAATGGGAGGAATTAAATGAATAAGAAATGTGGAAGCTGCGGTTGGAGAAGCGATAAGTGTAAAAATCCTAATAGTATTCATTATAACGAATTTAGAGATAAGGAAGATAAATGTAGTTTTAAAGTAAAAAATGAAGTAATACATTTATTTGATATAGAACATTGCTCTAAATTTCCCAAGGATAATAAAGATAGATTTAATGCTACTAAATGTGGTTATGTAAGAAAAAATGTTACTAATGATGTAAACAAAGTTACTTGTAAATTATGTTTAAGAGCATTAAATAAGAGTGAAATAAAAGGAGAATAAATATGATTTTTAAATATTTAATAGTATATCAATTACAAAAGGGTTCATGCAAAGAACTTAAGAATGTAGATATAAATTTAAGTAAAAAAATAGATTCAATACAAGATATTTGGAATATAGAGAGATTTTTGCGTAAAAGTGAAGAAGGATTAATAACTATATTAAATTATAAACTTTTAAGCAAGAGTAAAAAATATATTCTAACTAAAATGTGATCTACAATTCAAATAATACAAAGCTAGAAGGTGAAAATATGGGATTAATAGTGGATAATTTTGCAGGCGGTGGCGGGGCTAGTACAGGAATAGAAATGGCACTAAAAAGACCGATAGATATAGCAATTAACCATGATCCGGCAGCTATACTGATGCACAAGACTAACCACCCACAAACTAAACACTATCAAGAGAGTGTTTGGGATGTTGATATTAGAGAAATAACAAAGGGTAAAGAAGTAGATTTGGTTTGGTGTAGCCCGGACTGCAAAAATTTTTCAAAAGCCAAAGGAGGAAAGCCCGTAAATAAAAATATAAGAGGGTTAGCCTGGGTAGCTATTAAATGGGCAGGGACAGTAAGACCTAAAGTTATAATTTTAGAAAATGTAGAAGAATTTCAAACATGGGGGCCTATTAAAGATGGTAAGCCTATAGAAAAAGAAAAGGGAAGGACATTCAGGAGTTTCCTAAATGCTTTCAAGTATCTAGGATATGAAGTTGAATATAAGGAATTAGTAGCCGCAGATTACGGAGCACCAACTATTAGAAATAGATTCTTTCTTATAGCTAGGTGTGATGGGGAGCCTATAGTATGGCCAGAGCCTACACATGGCCCAGGTAAAAAACCTTATGTACCAGCAAGTTCAATAATAAACTGGAACTTAGAAGTACCCAGCATATTTGATAGGAAAAAGCCATTAGCAGAAAACACATTAATTAGAATAGCTAGAGGTATTAGAAGATATGTAGTTGAGGATGAACCTTTTATACTTGATAATACAGCATATTTTTTAAGTCATTACTATACACACCAGGGAAAAGAAACAAGATGCAGCAGCTTAAGAGAACCAATAGCAACTATACCAACTCAAAATAGATTTGGATTAGTAGCAGTTAAGTTACAAGATATTAGATTACCAATAAAAGATGGTGTAGCTGCTTTTCTAACTAAATATTATGGTTCAGATACAGGGCAAAGCTTAAATGGGCCAATACACACTATAACTATTAAAGATAGATTTGGATTAATTACTGTAAGGAGTAAAAACTATAGAATAGCAGATATAGGATTAAGGATGCTTACAGCTAGGGAGTTATTTAATGGGATGGGATTTCCTAAAAATTATATTATCGAAAGAGATTATATTGGTAAGAAATACCCAACAACTAAGCAAAAAGAAAAATGTGGAAATGCAGTTGTTCCCATATTGCCTAAAGCTTTAGTAGAAGCTAATCTTCCAGAGCTATGTAGAGGTTTAAAAGAAGTAATTTAAGCATTTATTTATCTATATATAACAATAAATAGATAAATACACAATTCAAATATATTATGCCATAAAGGAGTGAGAATTTTGGATGCAAAATTAATAGAGAAAATTAAAAAATTATTAGCTTTAAGTGAAAGTAGTAACGAAAATGAAGCAAAAGTAGCTATGCTAAAAGCTCAAGAGCTACTTGCTAAACATAAATTATCAATGAAAGAAGTTAAAGAATATAAGATAAATAATACTTCCATTAAAGAGAAGGTAAGTAATGTTTCTTTTAGGCAAGGTAAATGGAAAGCAGAATTAGGAGATATAATAGCTGAAAACTTTGGATGTTATCAATATTTTAAAAGAGGTACTTCTAGGACTATAGCCTTCTTTGGCAAGGAAGAAGATATACTGGTATGCAATATTGTATTAGAATATGCTGTTGATTGTATTCTTAGTGCTGTAAAAAAAATAAGGTATCAATATTATAAAGATGGATATAGTGCAAAAGGTTTAGAAAATGATTATGCACTAGGCTTTATAAGTGGTTTAGAAAAAATGTTTGAAGAACAAAAAAAGAAAAACCAGGAATGGGGGTTAGTACTTGTTAAAGATGTTGAAGTTGTAGAAGCTTATAACAACATCAAATTTAAAGGAAGTATTAATACAAGTACATCATTTCAAGGTCACAGTGAAGCTTATTATCAAGGAAAAGAAGACGGGGAAAAATTTAGTATTTCAAATAAAATTGCTGAAGGAGACACCGAGGAGCAATTAACTTTATCAGCAAGTAATTAAGGTATAATTCAAATAAAGTGTGAAGTAAAAAGAAGGTGAGTAAATGTATATCCAGGACATAGATCTAAAGCTAAAAGATTGGGCATTTAGTCAAAGAAAGAATTTGCCTTATGAGTTAAAATTGCAACTTACCAGAAAAAGAATAGTAGATTGGTATGAACACTGGCAAGGTGCTGTTTATATAAGCTTTAGTGGTGGACTTGATAGCACAGTACTTTTATATTTAGTAAGGCAAGAATTAGGAGACAATATACCTGCAGTATTTGCAGATACAGGGCTTGAATATCCAGAGTTAGTTGAATTTGTTAAAGGTACTCCAAATGTAGAGGTAATAAAACCTAAAATGAATTTTAGAAAAGTACTAAAAGAATATGGATATCCAATAGTAAGTAAAGAGACTGCTGCTAAAATTAGAAAGTTAAGGCATGGCAATTTATCTAATAAATATAGAAATTATCTTTTAAACGGTGATGAAAGAGGCAAAATGGGTAAATTAGCTGAGAAGTGGAAGTTTTTAATAGATGCACCATTTGATACATCTGAAAAGTGTTGCGATGTGATGAAAAAAGCACCTTTTAGAGAGTATCACAAGAGAACTGGTAGAGTACCATATATAGGTGTTACACAAGATGAAAGCTTTATGAGAGAGAGGCAGTACAGTAAAACAGGTTGTAATGTATATGATGCAGGAAAACCTAAAAGCCAACCGTTAGGCTTTTGGAAAAAACAAGATATATTAAGATTTGCATATGAAAAAAACATTGAAATAGCCAGTGTATATGGGGATATAGTTTATGAAAATGGAGTATATAGGACTACTAAAGAACAAAGGACTGGATGTGTATACTGTGCCTTTGGATGCCATCTTGAGGAAGAACCTAATAGATTCCAAAGATTAGAAAAAACACATCCTAAATTATGGAGCTATTGTATGAAAGATATAAACGAAGGTGGGTTGGGATTAGCTGAAGTATTAGATTATATCAATGTGCCATATATGTCTAATGTCACAGCGATGAAGGATGGAGCAGGCACAAATTATCAACAGTATAAATTGGATATTTAAGGAGGCAATTTATGCAGGTTATATATATAAAAGAACATAACAATTATGATTTAACTTTAGGCAAGAGCTATAAAGCAAGGTTTTACAAAGAAGGTTGGTTGCTAATAGAAAATGATGACGAAGGAAATAAAGTATTATACCGTGAAGAATGCTTTGAGAGAGAAGAATATTCTACTGATGAAGCAGCTATACACGCTTCAAGATTTTGCAAAAAACATCCAGGATGGGCAAGAATTTGTGATATAGAAGATACTAAATCTTTATATAAAACTTGGGAAGAATTAAGTGAAAAAGAAAAGAGACTTTGGATAAAAGATTATGGAACATTAGGAGCAAAGGATGCATGGAATGAATTTGGATCTGCACCTTGTAAAGTTCAATATGGATTTATTTCTGGGAAAGGGAAGTTTTATAAAAAGGCTTTAGATGTGCCACATTTACACAACTTAATGATGGTATTTAAGGTAAGCTAAGTCATAAATCAAATAAATTATGAAGTAAAGGAGAATAGTTATGATTAAACCTAAAAAGCTAGTAATCCCTTACAAAATAGGGGACAAGCTAAAAGTGGAATTAAGTGATAATAGAGGGACTAAACGAGGAACGGTAATAGAAAGAACAGAGCATTTTATAATGGTTCAATTTAGGAATTATAAGGAAAGTTTTAACATTGCTCAGCTTTTAAATACAAAGGTGGTAAGAGTATGAGTTATATACCAGCAGAAGAATTCTTAAAACAAAGTGAAAAAGTACAAAGAGAATTATTAGAATGGTGGCAACCTCAAATTGGTGATTTAACAACAAGTAAATATCCTATGGAAATATCATTTGTTAAATCACAGAGAGATATTGAAGCATTAAAATATTATAAAGGAAAACCATTTTTACCATTATTACAAATACACCAACTCATTAAATTTCTTGAAGATAAAATTAATTGTAAAGTGGAGTGCTATGTAGATTATATAGGATATACAATTCACTTAGAAATTATAGAAAAAATCAATATAGCAATGCTGGCCCTACAAAATGGAAACATACAACTTAAAACTCTAGCAATAGAGAAAGCAAAAACTAAAAAAGAATATTATATAGAACTTAATAAGAAAATATTAGAGCTTAAAGCGGACAAGTATCCTGCTACGCTGATACAGGACCTTGCCAAAGGAGACAGTAAAGTGGCGGAATTAAGACTAAATAAGGATATAGCAGAAAGCTCTTATTATGTGGCTATAGACGCACTTAATAATCTTAGGTTAGAGATAGAGACATTAAGAAGTATGCTTACATGGCTTCGGACAGAATTAAAGAATTCTTAGGAGGTACAATTATGCAAGTAGTACAAGCTATACCATATAAAACCTATAAGGCAACAGATAGATTAAAAGAAAGAACGGCTATACTAGAAGAATTTAGAGGTAAGAAAGTTGGAATACAGGATATAGGAAATGCAATTATGATTACAAAGGGGGAATTGAATGGACAAGAGTTTATTTAGAAGTACAGAAAGAAAGCTTTATAATTTTTATAGTAAAGATAAGAAAATAAATAGTCTTAAAAATAAAATAGAAATATTAGAAAAGCAAATAAGAGACATAGAAAATGATTTAAGGACCTGTAATGTAAATATAGAAGAAGAAAGTAAGAGCATAAGCTACGAAGAACGTGTACAAAGTTCTGGGGATGGGTGTTCTTATGCCGAGAGAGCTATTATTAGAGCTACAGAAAAACAACTACAGGATATAGAAAAAAAGAAATATGAGATAGAAATAACTAAAGGGTTAATTAGAGATATAGAGTTAGACAACAGCATAATTGAGTACAATATAAAGTTCTTAAATGATGAGTCCAAAATATTATTAAAATTGAAATATAAAGATAAGAAAAAAGAATGGCAGATAGGACAGAAACTTAACTCTTCTCAATCCAGGGTTAATAAAATGAAAAATGATTTAATAAAAGACATATCTAATTGGGATAGTTGGTTAAGCTAAAAGTAGGAATAAAATAGGAATAAAAAAGGAATAAATACACAAGAAATATGCTTTATAATAGTATTATAGAAAGTTTTAAATTTAGGCAGTAACACAACAGGGATTACAAATGTGGTTACAGCTAAAAGCACCTGCTTGTACAGGTGCTTTAAATTTGATTAATAAACTAAATAATATTCCCTACCTAGCGTGCGTTGGGTTGTAGGTAAGGAGTATATGTTAATTAATTCTTAAACATGTAGCAAAAGCCACACACAAGAATTAAAGCCAAAAGTAAAAATGTTAATGGCATGTTATTAGGCAACTTATCGAATTTATCAATTATATAGAAAGTTGTGCCCATAGATCCTACAGTTATGGGAGTTGCCTTTCCTTTTGAATTTCCCTTTTTATTATATTTTCTTTTGGGATTTGCTTTACTTTTGTTACGTTGATTTTTTTGTCTTTGGTTGTTTGCTGATTTTACATTTTTCATATTTTAAAACCCTCCATTTTATTTATATTTTTATAAATTGGGTAGTTGTAAATAATACGTAGCTACAACTACCCATGAATAAAATAGAAGTATGTGGTAATGTAAAATCAACAAAATTCTAAACAAAATTACCGAATGTAAGTAAAATTACCAATAATTAAGTAAAATTACTAAAAATAAATAAGATTATCTAAAAATAATTTGATAAAATGGATTTTATTAAAAATCCATGTTCCATTGAATAACAACTCCTTTCCTTAATAGTTCACTTTAAAAATTTAAATTATTTTTTAACCAACGCATTTTGATTATACCATACATTTTAGGAAAAATGAACCAATGAAAATAATGGATTAATTGGGGATATTTAAACATACCTTTTCATGGATAGTTGATAAAATGCTGATGCAAAAATAAAGGGAAACTCCTTTAAGTGTAGAATGAGAGAATTGAAGGAGTGAAGTTTATGAATAGTGGGGATATAGCAGAAGGTGTTAAAACAGTATTATCATATGGGACAGTTATAGCTGTTATTAAAACAATATTATCATCTGGAGCATTTGTAGCTGCTATAGTTGCAGGATTTAAGTATTACTATGAAAAGAATAGAGAGATGTATATTAGGAGACTTGATAAAGTATATGCTCCTTTATACAGTTATATTGTCAAACAAGAAACTACAAGATATCTCATAAAAGATAGTGTTGGTGATAAGGAAGCGGATTTTGAAAATAAACCAATATTAACATGGGAGAGAAAAATAAAAAAATACAATGAAAATTTATTTACAGGAGAAATAGCAAACAAACAAGAAGAAAGCTCATATATACTAGATAGAAAATATTTTATTAAGATTTGCAATGATGTAGATAAAGGGCTTATGTCACCGAAATTATTAAACTTAATTAATGCATATGAGATTTTAGTTTATTTAGAGGAAAATTTAGAGAGAGGGAACTCTATTCTTGAATTAGCTACAGTTGACAAGGTGGAGATAGAAAAAAAGATTGTTACTGAAGTCATAAAAGGATACAAGGATTTAGTTGATAAACTAAAGATTGATAAGTCTAGAGAGGCAATAGATATCAATTCATTTGATATAAGTAAATTATAATAAGTAAATATATTAAATTAGTTAGAGAGAGCTCTTAACAGGGCTCTTTTTCTATATAAAAAATTAAGTGAGGTGAGAGTGTGAAAAAGAAAATAGTATTGTACACGAAGTGGAACAAACACAACTTAGAATGTGCGTGTTCCTTTTTTAATCCTCTTTGTTCTAAATGGAAAGAGTGTGAAGAATTAGAGGTAGCACTTGATCCTTACCAGGACTTAGAGAGTTGCATGAGACAGAGAAGATATAAAAGGGATAATGGTAGATTGAAACAGATGGGAGGTTGATATATATGGAAGCTGATATAAAAATGATAATAGATACAATGGAGGAGTTAGGGTATAAAGAAGAGCTACTAAAAAAATTAAAAGAAATGCACAGAGAAGAACAAAATAAGGTAAATGAAAGACAATATAAAGTGAACCAACTTAAAGATGTAATAGAGAGCATGGAGGGAAGTAATGAGTAAAGTATTATATGAATGTAAGAGTTGTGGGAAAACATTTCTTTATAAGAAAGATAAAGATGGTCTAAACTGTAATGAGTGTAAGGGTATGTTAGTACCATTGGGCTATGTAAATGTAATAAGAAATCAAATAATAAAAATGCAAAGTAAAGTAGAAAGCGCCAAACTGTACGAGCCAACAAACAAAGAGGACAAGATAAAAAGGTTATCAGTAAAAATAAGCTTAGATACTACAGAGGTTGAAAAGAAATTAAATAGAATAGAAAAACAATTAGAAAGAATAAAGGACTTAGAAGATATGTTAATGTTTGATAAAGAACTCAATGAAGTTAAGAACATAATAAAAGGAGAGTGAGAGAGGTATACCCTATATACCATTATGAATGAGGAAAGAAATAATAGATGCACTTAAAAGAGGAGATACAAAACAATTTTATAGAAGTAAAGAATGGAGAAAGAAAAGGAAAGATATAATCAAAAGAGATAACAACGAATGTCAAGAGTGTAAGAAGAATGGTAGACTTAGCAACGCAGAATGTGTACACCATATAGAACATTTAAAAGATAGAATAGACTTAGCACTAACAGATAGTAATCTAATGTGCGTATGTTACAACTGCCATGAAACTGTCTTTCATCCGGAGAAGATGGAAGAGTATAAGAAGACGGAACGCTTCAAAAATAAAGAGAGGTGGGAATAAAAAATAGTCCCCCCTCTTTTTATTTTTGAATTTTTTAAGGGATATTGTAACCGTGTATAGCCCATAATTTCGGAAAGTTTTTTAAAAATCACGTGTGAGGGGGTGAGAGTATGAGTAAAAACAAAAAAGAGATAGATATTAAAAAACAGATTGAAAAAGATTTGATGGAGCAATTAAAAGAAAAAAACGCTACCCACGCACATTATAAGGAATTAGTACAGGATTATATTGATTTTTGGGAGATAGAAAATAAATTAAAAGAAGATATAGCAGAGAGAGGCGTTTCTATCTATTGGTGTAATGGTGGAGGGCAGGAAGGATATAAGAAAAATGACTCTATATCAGAAATGGTTAAAGTGTCTAAACAGATGTTGACAATTCTTAGTGATTTAGGATTGAAGGGTGCTGAGTATAAAGCTGTGAGAAATGAGGACGATGAAGAATTATAATTATCATCCATATATAGATGATTGGATAAATTTAGTTGAAACAGGACAAGTCCAATCATGTAAAGAACAAAAGGAGCTAATAAAGTTCACTAAGAAGGTACTTGATAGCAAAGATGTAGTAATAGAGGGAAGTATTATTGATGAAGCAGTAGACGTCATTGAGAAATACTTCCCTTTTAAACTAATACATTTCCAAAAATTCTTCATTGCTATGGTTGTTGGTGTGTATTATACAGATGGTAGCCTAGTATTTGATGAATTTTTCGCTTTAATGGGCCGTGGTAGCGGTAAAAATGGGCTTATAACTGCATTGGTCTTTTATTTCTTATCAGATAAGCATGGGATAAAAGACTATAATGTTGATATAATCGCTACGTCTGAAGACCAAGCTAAAACTAGCTTTGATGAATTATATAACATAATAGAAGATACGCCTAAATTACAAAAATTCTTTAAGAAAACAAAAGAAGAAATAAAATATAAAAAGACAAGATCAAAATTGAAGTTCCGTACTAGTAACGCTAAAACTAAAGATGGCGCTCGACCTGGATGTATTATATTTGACGAAGTTCATCAATATGAAAATTATGATAATATCAACGTTCATATAGGTGGATTAGGTAAAGTAGATAAGCCTAGAACATTTTATATAACTACTGATGGAGAAGTTAGAGAAAGTGTATTAGACGACCTTAAGGAAAAGTCAGATAGAATATTAAAGGGTGAAGACGAGCATAATGGTTTCTTCCCATTTATATTTAAGATGGATGACATTAAAGAAGTAGATAAGAAGGAACTTTGGGAGAAATCCATACCACGTATTAATCATTCTAAGGTGCTTAAAGATAGAGTTAACAAAGAATACACCAATATGCTAACTAATGTGGACTTAAAACAGGCTTTTTTAACTAAACGTATGAACCTACCATATATAGCAGAAAGTAGAGCAGTAGCTATATGGGAAGATATAAAAGCTACTAATCAACCTATACCAGATTTAACAGGATATTCTTGTATTGGTTCAGTGGATTATGCGGATTTAAGGGACTTTTGTTCAGTGGGATTGCTATTTAAGCATGGTGGCAAAAGATATTTTATACAACATACTTTTATACATGAAAAAAGCATACAGCTAACCAAATACAACATTAATATAGAAGAAGCTGAGGAATTGGGGTTACTAACTATTGTAAGAGGCACTCCACAAATACCAGCTAGAACTGTAGTTGAATGGTTTATAGAGCAGGCTGAGAAATATAACATAATTAAAGTAGTGGCTGATAGATATAGGTATTCTGCATTGAAAGAGGAGTTCGACAAAGAAGGATTAATACTTGAGGCAATTCCTAATGGTTTTATATCTCACAATAAGCTACATCCATTAATAACGCAAATATTCCTTGAACACACAATAGTATTTGGTGACGATAAGCTTATGCGTTGGTATGTTAACAATGTATTTGTACACACAGATAAGAAGGGAAATAAATCTTTCTTAAAAATAGATCCAATTAAACGTAAAACAGATGGTTTCTTTGCGTTATTGCATGCTATGAATGCTGACGAGGAACTAATCGAGGATAGTAGCACTACTATGTTAGATGTTTATACTTACTAGACAAAGGGGGTGAATGAATGGTATTAACGGATTGGTTTAGAAAGCTTTTTAATAAGCATGGTGGGGCCATTGAGTTAGATGCATATTGTCGTGACATAGCTACAGATATATTCTTTAGAGAATTAGCAGTTCAGTCATGTATAAATCTAATAGCAGCGGCAATTGCTCAGAGCGAATTTATAACATTTGACAAAGGAACTGAAACAAAAGGGTCTAACTATTATTTATTTAATATAGAACCTAACCAGAATTACAATTCAGCTGAATTTTGGGCGAAAGTAATTTCTAAGATGGTATATGAAAATGAGGCTCTAGTGGTACAAACAAATAATATGTTTTATGTCGCTGACTCATGGAATATTGAAAAGTACGCTTTAAAAGAGAATGTATATAAGAGTGTAGTAGTTGATGATTATGAATTATCTGATACATTTTACGAAAACCAGGTATTACGGTTCAAGCTGCATGACAGTAGAATTAATATGATCGTAAACGGCATATATGAAAGCTATGGAAGTTTAATAGCTTATTCGCGTGATAATTATAAACGTAGCAATGCTAAAAGAGGGGTATTAGATGTTCCGACTAGCTACCCACAAACACCAAAACATCAACAAGAATTACAAGACTTGTTAGGAAATAAGTTTAAAAAGTTTTTTGAAGCAGAGGGTGGAGCAGTAGTCCCATTGACTAACGGAATTAAGTATACTGACTTATCCAGTACAGGGTATAAAGGAAGTATAGACTCCAGGGACATAAGGCAATTAGTTGATGATATATTTGATTTTGTGGCTATGGGCTTTCAAATACCGCCACAACTATTAAAAGGTACTGTTGCTGATACGGATGGTGTAGTTAATACTTTCTTGACGTTTAGAGTTAATCCTATAGCTGACATAATAACTACAGAAATTAACAGGAAATATTATAAGAAAGAAGCTTACTTACAAAAGAGCTATGTTAAATTAGACACAACAAGAATTAAAGTATTAAGTATCAAGGAAATGGCTTCATCATTAGATATATTATTTAGATCAGCAGTAAACACAATAAATGATAACCTAAAAATGATTGGTAGAGAACCTATAAATGAAGAATGGGCGAATGAGAGATTTATAACTAAGAACTATCAATCAGTTGAGGAATTTAGAGGAGGGTTAGATAGTGCAAATTAAAAGACACTATTAAATTAATTGAATCCATAGAAGGTGGTGAGAAAATTGAAAAAATATTATTCTTTAGTACAAAAAAATAATGAAGCAGATATTTATATTTATGGTGACATTAGTTCTTGGCAGTGGTCAGAAAGTGATGTATCAAGCTATACCCTTTCAAAAGAATTGGATTCTTTGCAAGATGTCGATGTAATAAATGTGTACATTAATTCTTACGGCGGAGAAGTAGCCGAGGGGTTGGCGATTTACAGCGCATTAAAAAGACATAAAGCAAAAGTTAAAACTTATGCTGATGGATTCGCTTGTTCTATTGCAAGCGTTATTTTTATGGCAGGAGATGAAAGAATAATGTCCAATGCGTCCCTATTGATGATTCATAATGCTTGGACAACAGCTGCTGGAAATGCTAATGATTTTAGGAAACAGGCTGATGAACTTGAAAAAGTAACTAAAGCTTCAATTAATGCTTATATGAATATAGTAAACATATCAGAAGAAAAACTAAAAGATTTGTTAGATAATGAAGCATGGTTACTTCCTCAAGAAGCGTTAGATATGGGGTTTGCTACATCTATTATAGCTGATAGTGTAAGCAATAAAGCTAGTCAAAGTGTTAAAAAGGCGCTTATCAATATCATAAAACAAAGTGAAAAAGGAAAACCAAATCAAGTTGTACAAGAAACTGAAGAAGAACAACAACAAGTTGAAGAAACACAAGAAGAACCTAAGGAGCAAGAAAAAGAAAATAAAGTATTGAATTTGATAGCGGCATTGTACCGCTAATTTTTATTTTAAAAGGAGAGATTGATATTATGATAAATTTAGATGTACAAAATCAAAAGAAAGCAGAAATTATGCAAAAATTATCTAAAGCAGCAACAGAAGGAGACCAAGAAGAGTTTGCAAAAGCATTTACAGACTTTGCAGACAATATACAACAATCTGTACTTCAAGAAGCAAGAGGACTAGTTAACACAGTAGATACACAGGTACTAGCTAGTAGAGGGGTTAGGCAATTAACATCATTAGAAAGTCAATATTATCAGAAAGTAATCGAAGCAATGAAAACTACTAATCCTAAACAATCATTAGCGGATTTAGACACAGTGATGCCTAAAACTGTAATTGATGATGTCTTTACAGATTTAGAAACTAATCATCCTTTATTAAGCGCTATTGACTTCCAAAATGCAGGAGCAGTTACGGAGTGGTTATTGAATAGCAATCCTAAACAACTGGCTTCATGGTCACCACTTTGTGCTGAAATAATAAAAGAATTAACATCTGGCTTTAAGAAAATAGATTTAAAACAAAACAAACTTTCTGCATTTATACCAGTTTGCAAAGCTATGCTTGATTTAGGGCCAGTGTGGTTAGATAGATATGTTAGGACTATTTTAGCGGAGGCATTAGCTCTAGGATTAGAAGATGGAATATTAAACGGTAAAGGACAAACTCAAAACATTCATGAGCCAATAGGTATGAGGAAAAACCTAGCAGGAGCAATAGACCAAACAAATGGATACCCAGATAAAACTAAGGTTAAATTAAATTCATTGGATCCAGTTGCTTATGGTAGCTTATTAGCTCCACTTTCAAAGACGGAAAATGGAAACCCTAGAGTAGTTAATGATGTAATATTAATTGTAAATCCTACAGATTACTTAGTGAAAGTAATGCCAGCAACTACTCCAAGAGCTACAGATGGAACATATACAAGAGATGTATTCCCATTCCCTACAACTGTAGTGCAATCCACAGCAATGAAAGAGGGAGAAGCTATAATAGGTCTTGGAAAGAGATATTTAATGGCAGCAGGCACAGGAAAGTCTGGAAAGATAGAGTATTCTGATGAGTATAGATTCTTAGAAGATGAAAGAATCTACTTAACAAAATTCTATGGACATGGACAACCAAAAGATAATAACTCGTTTATATTATTAGATATAACTAATTTAAAACCAACCGTACAGCAAGTATATGTTACAAATGCAGACCAATTTCCAGGCGGTACTAAAGCATAATTAAAAGGGCTTAATGGCCCTTTATTTTTTTAAAATAAGTAGGTGATCTATTATGTTACAAGAAGTAAAGAGGTACCTCAAAATAACATGGAATTCAGAAGATGACGATATAACAGGATATATTAACAGAGGTAAGAATTACCTACAAAGGTTAACAGGTACAGAGTTAGACTTTTCAGAAGAAGACCTTCCAAAGAGCTTACTAATGGACTATTGTCGTTATGCTTACAATAACGGCTTAGAGTATTTTGAGGAAAATTTTCAAAGTGAAATCTTAAGACTTCAACTCATGGAAGGGGTTAAAGGGGTGAAAACGCTTGAAGGATAAACGTCAAGTTATGTGGGATTTAGAAAAACCATTGCATGACCACATAATTATAAAAACACGAAAAAAGGTTGATGGGCCTGTTCAACCACTTGAACCAGAGTATGATGTCTTCATGGAATTATGGTCAAAGAAAGAACATCTAAGAGGTAGGGAATTTTGGGCAGCCAAAGCAGTTAATGCCGAAAATTCAGTGAAATTTTATATTAGATATAGAACAGATATTAACACTGAAATGAAGTTGCTTAATGAAGAGGTTTTATATGATATTAATGCAGTTTATCCATTAGACAACTCTAAGATGTGGACTATAATATTGGCGAACGAGGTAAAAAATGTCGGGATTTAAAGTAAATGATGACCAATTCGACGTAACTATAGGGAAATTGCCAACCGAAAGCATAGAAGTACAAAAGAGAATTTTACGAAAAGGAGCTAATGCTTTAAGAAAGAATGTAAAAAAGAACTTAAAGAGAAGCAAAATAAGCAAAAGCGCTTATAAGCATATGGTGGATGATATACAAGTTAGTGTAAGTAAAGATAAAGACGGAGATTATGTAGCAAGAGTAAGAGGTGGTAAAAAGACTGGACGTAAGTGGCATCTAGTGAATGATGGAACTTACAAGACAGATGCCACACACTTCATGGATAGAAGCATTGCGGAAAGCGACGCAGAGATAGAAGCTATTATAGATGAAGAGTTAAGTAGGTGGTTAGGATGATTAATACAGTATACGAGATATTAAAACCTTTAGGAATACCAATAGAATGGCAAACACGCCCTAAAATAGGAGATTGCGGTCACGCAGTCTCTTTTCATTTTTTTGGAGAAGGCGGTCTTTTATACGGAGACGGAGAGGAGGAGTACGAGGGCGGAACGTGTCAAATAGACATTTTCTCCACAACAGATTATACCCAACTGGCAAAACAAATTAAGAAACTTATGAAAGAACGTGGCTTTGTATCCAGTGGTACACAACCAGACACCATTGAGGATTTAGGAGCCATGAAACTATACCACAAGATATTGTTATTTGATTATATAGAAAGTGAGGTAATGTAATGGCAGCAGAAGTTAAAAAAACAGCAAGAATAAATGTTAAAAATATGGTGTATGCAATTTTAACAAAAGACGATACACAAACTGTTGAATATGGAGAAGTTAAACCTTTTGCAAAAGCAATGCAAATACAAGTTACTCCAAGTGTTTCGAGTGGCACTTTGTATGGTGATGGCATGAAACAAGAAGTAATCGGAAAACTTACAGGTCTTACAGTAGTAGCAGACATAAACAAGTTGCCTATCGACGTAAGGACAGAAATACTAGGGATTACGTACGAAAATGGAGTCGCAACGGATAAAGCTGGAGACGAAGCAAAAGAAATTGCATTAGGGTATATGGTAGAACAAACTGGAAATACAAACGAATATATATGGTTGCTTAAAGGAAGACCACAACCGTATGCTTCGACCGTCCAACAACAGACGGATAACATTAATTTCTCCACAGACTCAGTGACAATTGAGTTTGTGCCGCGTGAGCACGATACTGAAATACGAAAATTTGCAGACAGTGCTGATTCTGCATTCACAAAAGAAATGCAGGATAAATGGTTTCTGAATGTTCCAGGGAGTACTGGAACTGTAGATTTAGGGAAATAAAATAAACTCTATCCTTTACTTAAGACTTATTGTAAAATTTAAGTAAGGGGGAGGGGATTTTTTATGAAGAAAATGAGCAATAAAAATAAAATAATATGGGCAATAATACTTTTAATTTCTATAAGCTTTACTTTATTTAGATCACTAGGGCTAAACGATTATACTATAGGACACGAAATACGTAATATATTCGGATACGAACAAGTAACGGACTTTAGGTATAGCAGAGGTGATTTTAAAGTAGCTTATGCAAAGGTGATAATTAACAATTACGATAAGTTAGACACTATATTAAAAACAAGAGATTTATATACTAATTTAAGCGGAAAATTTAATGTACTTAAGAGAGTTGATACTATAAGCATAGACTTTGTAGACTTCACTGGCGCACCTATAGCTAGAACGTCAGTGAAGACTGATGTGTTATATGGGACTGAATGGGAGAAAATAACGAAGACAGAGGAGCTTATTAAACAGGCATCAATTAAATTTAAATAAAAGTTCAAATAAAAGCACTTACCAGTTTTTAAAGGTAGGTGCTTTTATTATGTTCAAAAATAAGGAGGAAGTATGAAAGTTAAACCTATATATCCGCTAGTGATGGAGTTTGAGGATGGAACAAAGAAGAAAGCATCTTTTGGGGTAGAAACATTCTTATTATTACAAGAAGAGTTCGGAGACTTAACAGAACTATCTGAGAAGTATGAAGCTCAACCTTATACATTAGCATCAATGATATTATATTGCGGCATGAAAGTTATGGATTTAGAAAGTGAATACGAAGAAGCACAAGCTATTGTTGTTGGTGCTGGGATGGATATGGTTAACGCTATATTTGAAAAAGTAATAGAATCATTCCAAGTTGATGAAGAAGAATTAAAAAAAAAGATACAAAAGGAAGTACAACGTCTAATGTATGCAGAGAGCATACGAGGATAAATTGGGATGAACTATACTACCACTTTTGCATCAAACTTAATAGGAGTGAAGAGGAGTTTTTGCGTTCAAGTGTAGCAAAAGTCGTAGAAGTGATAAGTATGGATAATGCGATTAATAACGGTACTTATGTTAGTCAAACTGTAGAAGTTGTTTCAAGCATGAAGGATATACAAGGTTTTGTGTAAAGGAGGTGCGAAATGGCAGGTTTTAAAGGGTATCGACGTAGCATTGTGTTGGACTTCAACTATGATAGCGTAAAAACTGGAGTCAGTGGAACCAGTAAACAAATGGCTTTACTTAACTCAGAGTTCCGTAAACAGATGGAACAGGCAGGAAAGACAGGGAATGCATTAGATAAATTAGGCCTAAGGTATGACCATGCAGTTAATAAAATGAATATACAAAAAGAAAAGGTTGATGCGTTAAGAAAGCAACTGGAGCAACTTACTAATGCAGAAACAAAAAATGCTAAAGCCATTACTAATAAAACAATAGAACTTAACAATGCAGAAGCAGCATTAAGTAGAATGGAAGATGAAGTTAAAGACCTTACAGGAGAATTAGAAAGACAGAACACAACATTTGGACAAGCGCAAGCAAAGATGCAAGATTTTGTTGCTAGTGCAGAAGAGGTCGGGATTAACTTAGATGAAGTAGGGAGCAAATTTCAAAAAGTCGGTGCGATAATGATGAGCATTGGGCTTATCGGTGGCAAGCTTGCTAATGATTTTGATAAAAGCATGGCAAAGGCACGTACGATAATGGATGAAAGTCAAATGAGCTTCAAAGACGCAAATAAAGCAGTATTGCAGCTTTCTAGCGATATGAACATGCTAAATACAGATGTAGCAGAAGGATTTTATCAGACATTATCAAGTGGAGTTCAAACCAAGGATGCGTTTGTGGTGTTAACCGAAGCAACAAGACTTGCAAAGGCAGGGTTTACAGACACAGCAACATCTGTAGATTTATTAACAACTATATTAAATTCTTATGGACTTAGTATGAAACAAGCGAAAGTGCTTACAGATCAATTAGTTAAAACACAAGAAGTAGGGAAAATAGAAATAGGAGAACTAGGTGAACAATTTGGTAGAGTTGCTGGATTAGCAGCTACAGCAGAAATTCCTATAGAACAGCTATTGGGAGCCATAGCTACACTAACGCAGTCTGGTATAGATAGTTCACAAGCTATAACAGGGCTAAGAGGAGTATTAAGCGCAGTAATAAGTCCAACAGCAGAGGCAACGGAAGAAGCTAAGAAACTAGGATTAAACTTTAGTTTATCAGCATTAAGAGCTAAAGGTTTTAGTGGCTTTTTGGAGGATGTTGAAAAGAAAACACGCGGAAACTCAGAATCCATAGGTAAATTATTTGGTAATATTAACGCCTTAAATGGTATGTTTGTACTTACTGGTAAAGGCGCAGATATGTACGTCGACGCTACAAATAAAATAGCTAATTCAACAGGCTTTGCTCAAAGTGCTTTAGAAAAATTAGAAACCCCAGGGGAAAAAGTAGAAAAGGCATTTAATAAGCTTGTAAATACATTAACCGAAGTAGGAAAGTTCTTATCACCTTTGCTGTATATATTAGCTGGGTTCATTGAATTATTATCAGCTATACCTGCTCCAATTTTAGCAGTAGTTGCAATAGCAGGCGCATTATCAATAGTAGTAGGAACAATTGCTAAAGCTATTACCAGTGTAAGTAAAGTTACAAATTTAATGAATACTGCGTTTGGCGGGGTTAATATAACACTTGCTAAAACTGCTTTAATTATAATGGGTGTAGCTGCTGCTATTGCAGTGGTACTTGCACTAATTAATTCACTATTAGGGAAAGCTCCAGATGTTGAACGTTCCATGAATAGCATGATGGGAGTCCTAGGCAATAAGCAACAACAGATGCAACAAGGGGTACAAAGACAATCACAAAATGCTTATAGTGGTGTCCAAGGTTCATATGCTACTGGTATAAAACGTGTTCCAAGAGATAGGATGAAGGTAGAAGTACACAAAGATGAAGCAATCATCCCTGCAAGCCAAAACCCTTATATAAATGGTAATGGCAGCTTTGGCGGAGGGGACGTTATAAATATAACCATAGACGCCAAAAACGTGGCAGAATTTAATTCTGTTGTTCGCATGGCTAAGGAATATAAACAAACTGCAAGGAGCTATGGAAGGGGGTAAATAAATGGCACAACATACGGTAAAACTTTATGCAACACAAGATGTGACGGTGGATTGTCGTGTTCACAATGGTTATACTTCTAGTTCAAATGATAATAATTATAGTGGTGCTAGTGAGTTATATATATCAGTTAGAGAGGGCAGCATACCTCGTAACACAATTGTGAAATACGATTTTTCTTCTGTTAAATACAAAAAGATACAAAAAGGTGCTTATTGTTATTTCAATGTTAAAAATTATGGTTCGGAAAGTTTATTATCGGTATACGCTGGTTCAATTACTGTACCATGGGACGAAAGCACTGCAACAGGGAGATGGTTAGTTAATAAGGGACATGATCGCTTTTGGGGCACACCTAGTTTGACAAAGCCCAATTCAAGCGGGTGGTCTAGTTTTGAGTTAAATAACGTAATTAATAGAGCTCAGGAAAGTGACTGGAAGGACGGAACCAATTTACTTGATAATGGTCTATACTTTACTAATCGAGGTGACTCAAATAATACTTCGGTGTTTTATTCTACTGAAGGAGGGTTTAGACCTTATATAGAGATTACGTATGAAGATTCACCGCCATTGCAACCTACTCCTTTAGAACCAGTCAATGTTTTTGTTAAAAATCAAGAGAATGTAACTTTTGCATGGAAATATAACACAGAAGTTTACGATAAAAATCAAGGCATTGAAATAAAGATTAAACACGAGCTTGGTAGCTGGTATACTGCTTATTCAAGTACAACATATAGTCAAGAACAAATATCACTTACGCCAGCACAACACAAATTAAAAACAGGCAAAAATGAATGGCAATTAAGGACGAGAAACGTATATGGTGAGTGGTCACCTTGGTCGGAGGTTGTAACATTCAATGTAATAGGAGCACCAGATACTCCTAAAATAACATCTATTGAACAGGATAAATTGTCTCCAATTATTACTTGGTCGGCTAATGACCAACAAGTTTATCAATTGCAAATTTTAAAGGCTAACGAAGTTGTTTACGATACTGGATATATTGCGTCAACAACTGAGAGAAGCCATAAAGTTAATATGGCTTTAGACGAAGGGGAATACAAAGCAAGAGTACGTATTAAGAATGAGTATGATCTAGCTTCTGAGTGGGGAGAATTAGATTTTACCATTAAATCAATAAAACCACCGAAACCTATTTTAAATATATTTGAAATTCCATACGGATTGCTAATAGAAATTAATACAATGGAAATTGACTACGCTTTAGTTTATAGGCGCAAACTAGGTGAAAATAAGTTTATATGTATTGGTGAATTAGAAAACTTTCAATACAAGGATTATTCCATTAGTAAAAAGTACGAATACTTTGTGAGGGTGTTTAAAGAAGAAGCCTTTGAGGATAGTGATATATCAATTGCACAATGCAACCTAAAATATTCCACTTTAGCACCAGTAACTAATTTAGAAGATTTACTTGTTTTAAAAAGCAATTTAAATAGTGTGCCACAAAGGGATATTAATTTAAGCATACAGAGCAGTGAGCAACACTACACAGGTAGAGAATTACCAGTAGTAGATTACACCACATTTAAAGATAACACATACACATTTACTTTCTATTTAAAAGAGGAAGAAGTAGAAAAATTTATAGATATATACCACTTAAAACAAATTGTACTATATAGAGATAAGTGGCTTAAAGTATACGGGAAGGTAGATGGGGTAAATATAGTTAACACAGATTTAGAAGGTTACACTGTAAAATTTAGTGTAACTGAAACGGATTATATTGAAGAAGTGGAGGTTTAAATGTTAGATTTAACTGTTGATGGATACACAAAAGAGGAGGTAATAAGGCAACTACATTATGCGAATGGAGCTAGAGAAACAAAATATACCATAGAGCTTCTGAATAAGCACGATATTAAAATCGGGGAATTAGAAGCAGAGCCGACAGGTAGTATACGTTTTGACTCTTTAGCAGAAATAAAAAGAATGGCTAATATTACAGTTAAAGAAAGCCAGTTTCGGGACATAGACTGGTTGAATGATAGAATAAGACCAGTTTTTAATTTGCGAATGAAAGATGGCGGTTACGCTAGTTGGAATATGGGAGTATTTCTTATATCATCACCTACACGCAAAGAAAGCGGGGCAAATATATTAAGAGATTTAGAATTATACGATAAGTCCCTTATTCTAAAAGAGGATAAATTTGAGAGTAGATACTTAGTATCTAAAGGCACAAACTATGTTGAGGCAATAATAAACATTATAAATAAAGCAGGAATAAGTAAAGTGGATATTAAGTCTTCAAGCTCAACTGCAACCATAGACAAAGAATATGAGATAGGTACAAACAAATTAGAAGTTATTAATTCTCTACTGAAAGAAATAAATTACACCAGCTTATGGGTAGATGAAGCTGGTGTTTTTCGAGCGGATAAATACTTAATCCCAAGCGAAAGAGAAGCGGATTATAGCTACAAGGACAACCAGTTAAGTGTTATCGAAACTGGTAGTATTGAGGAATTGGACTTATTTTCTGTTCCTAACAAATGGGTTGTAGTTGCAAGTAATCCAGAAAAAGAAGCTATAATTTCCAAATATGAAAATGTATCTGCTACCTCACCAATCTCTATACCAAACAGAGGGAGAGTTATAACAGATTATAGAACTGTTGATGATATTGCAGATCAAGTTACATTGGATGCATATACGAAGCGTGTAGCATATGAAGCTAGTCAAATTTATGGAGAATTTCGCTTTAATACTGCTATAATGCCACACCATAGTTACATGGATTTGCTATTTATAGACCACAAAAACATGGGGATAAATTCAAAGTTTACAGAAATGAATTGGAGAATAAATATTGGAAGTGGTAATATGGAGCATACGTGCAGAAAGGTAGTATATATATGAGTGAAGTAATTAGAATAGAGGAATTAATGGGACACAAAGATAAAACAAATTATTATAAACTAGGAAAAATAGATAGTAATTATACAAGTGGTAGACCTAAAATAATTTTTGATGGTGAAGATGTAGCAAGCTTAAAAGGATATAATTATATATCTAGCTATACACCAAAGGCTGGAGATAGGGTATTACTACAGAAAGTTGCAGGTACTTATATTATATTGGGAAAGATTATGTAAGAATTGGGTTATAGAGAAGAGAAAGACTGTAATAAGTCTTTTTATTTTTGCTTTTTTATTAGATGTTTATTCAATAAAAGGATTAAAAAGAAATATTTTACAACTGCATGTCGAATGTAGTATCCTATATGCAGGAGGTGACATGAAATGTCAATAAAATATAGTGAAGATAATGGAGCAGCAGCAATAAATCGTTCTAGGGAGTTATCCTTAAAAAGTTTTGATTATCCATTTTTTATAGTGGATTTATGTGAAGCTATAAAAAATAAAACTATATTAGTTATTAGGAATACTAGCAATGAAAATGTAGTTAATGGGACAATAGATACAAGGTATCTGGTTAAAGATTTTGAGATTATTCCTAATGAAGAGCTAGGGGATAGTTTTCAATTTAAACTTCAACAAGAAGATAAAAAAGAAATAGAGATTTTTAATTTAAAAAATGTAAAGAAAATTGAGCAAAATATTGGTAGAAAATACTATATAACTTCAGATAATTTAAAAGATGACGTATTGGGATTTATCTTTAAGTAAAAAGCGTTTTATTAAGGTAGAGTAATATACCTCTACCTTAATATTTAAGTGTTGATTAAGAAATTGATAATTAAGGTTTCACAACAAAATAATTCAAAAGGCAATAAGTTAAGACTGAGAAGGTCTTTTTTTATTGCCTATTTTTATTAAAAGAGAGGTGTAACATGGAAAAAGAAAACTTAATAAAAACAATAGTGGCAAGTATAGGAACAGGGCTTACATGGTTCTTTGGAACTTGGGATTTAGCATTACAGATATTAATTACTTTAATGGCTTTGGATTATGCTACTGGTTGGGTAAGGGCATATTTAAATAAAGAACTATCTAGCGATGTTGGGCTAAAAGGAATTGCGAGAAAAGGCGTTATATTTGTAGTATTAATAGTTGCAGTAAGCTTAGATAGATTATTAAATGTTGATAAATGGATATTTAGAACCCTTGTTTGTTATTTTTATATAGCGAATGAGGGTTTGTCTATTTTAGAGAATTGTGGCTCATTAGGATTACCAATTCCGGAGAAAATAAAAGAAGCACTATTACAACTTAAAGAAGGAAATAAAAAAGAAATCAGAAAGGAGGAATGAAATTGAAAATAGGTATAGATTATGGACACACTTTAAAGGGTTATGATACTGGAGCAATAGGCAATGGACTTAAAGAACAGGATATCACAAGGGAAGTGGGGAAAATAGTTACTTCCAAATTAAGAGCTTTAGGGCATACAGTTATAGAATGTGCAATAGATAGTGCTAATAGTGTAAATGAAAGCTTATCATATAGAGTAAATAAGGCTAATTCTAACAATGTAGATTTATTTATATCCATACACGTAAATGCTGGAGGAGGACAAGGAACAGAAATATATACCTATAACAATGACATTTTTACAGAAGCGCAGAAAACTTTAAATAACATAACAGCCTTGGGATTTAATAATAGAGGAATTAAGGACGGTAGTAATTTATATGTAATAAGAAATACAAAGGCTAAAGCAATGTTAATAGAGTTATTCTTTATAGATAGTGCAGATGTAGAGTTATACAAAAAAGTAGGTGCAGAAAGATTAGCTAATGCAATTATAGAAGGAATTGCAGGTAAGTCTACATCTAATAATAGTAATGATAATTGGTACTCTTTAGATGGTAAAACTGGGGTTGTAACCGCCAAAGATGGCTTAAATGTAAGAGAAGGTAAAAGTACAAATTCCAAAATACTAGGTGTTTTACGACATGGAGAAAAAGTAAGATTGTATAGAAAAGAGGATACCTGGATACACATTTACTATTCTAAACATGGTGGTTATGTATATGGTGATTATATAGATATATTTTAGTGGAAGGTAGTTTCTAGGGTAAAACTTAGGAACTACCTTCTTTTTTATTTGTCGAAAAATTCTTTTTACTTTGTATTGACTTACCGTAATATGTACGGTACTATATAGTCAAGAAGTTAATAAACTAGGAAGTGAAAATATGGCTAGAGTATATACAGAAATAAGAATATCTCATAAAACAGAGGAAGAGAAAACAGAGTATGAAAGAAACTTAGATGAAGCACTTAAAGAAAAAGGCTATAGAAGCCGAACGGAATGGCTGAATGAAAAATACAGAGAATTAGTGAAAGAGAGTAAATAATTAAGAAAGAAGGTAACGATATGAAATTTGATGGATATAGAGAAGTACTATTCGGATATGAGTGGAAAGCCGAAGAACTCGTAATCAATGAAAAGAATGCAAGCATTGTAAGATGGCTTTATAAAATGGCGTTAGAATATATGGATAACCCACCAGATTTCTTGATAAAGGAAATCATGGATAACAGCGAGGAAAAACTCTCTTATGATGAAGCAAAGGAACGGGTTACGCTTACTATAGTTGAGAGATACATCACTGCGGAACTGAATCTAAGAATGGAGCAATATGAAAATAATAGGCAGGAAGATATACAAGAATTTCTGAGAAAACCGTTGGATAAGGAACTTCTTACTGCAGTAGAAGGGAAGTATAAATCCAACTCTTTAGTTGAATATAGTGTAGAAAGAATAAGTAGATATGTTGAAAAGGTTAGAACATCATCTAATCAAGAAGAAAAACCAATTATTACAAAAGAGATGTATAAACGTGCAGTTGAGAAAATAGAAAAATGCAAAGAGTAGTTTAAATAATGCTAAAAAGGTAACTTAGGAAACTAGGCTATCTTTTTTATTTTATAAAAGGAAAACTTAAATAGTTGTAGAATAAGTAATATAGAGTATTAACCTTAACATGGGATGTATTTAAATAAAGAAGAGTTTAAACCCAAAAGAGAAAAATTGAACCATAACATATTGATGTAAACAAAAAGATTATTAGTATAATTCCTAATAATCTTTTTTAGTTTAATCTACTATTAAGTACAAAAACAACATAAACAAAATATATAAAAACAAAAATATTGATGTAAAGAATAATATAACTAGTGCGATAGAAACAATCTCTAATAACTCCATAAAATCACCTCGACTTTTTTAAATTATTAACGATAAAAGGAAATAATATACAATCGTAGAATAATATAATAATGTGGAGGGGATTACATGGGGTGAAGAATAGACTACTAGAAATTAGGTTGAGTTTAGGATATAAAAAGCAAAAGGACTTCGCGGATTTCTTAGAAATTTCTAGACCGCAATATAATAAATACGAAAATAATAGAGAACAACCATCTATAGAAATTTTTTATAAGATATCGAGTAAAATTGGAGTACCTATAGATGATTTAATTTATAACGAGCCTTAGGCTCTTTTTTTTATGCCCAAAATATCTTTTTAAATAAGTTTATTAATTAATTAGATAAAATAATTATTTAATAGGAAACTTTTTATAAAACCTTGCATAGGATATAGTAAAGAACTACCAAAAGGAGTTGTAATAAATGCCAACGATTACGGTAAGTTTTAAACAAACAACTAAAGATATTAAATTATTTACTACCGTAAACAGCTTAGAGGAAAAGAGCGTTTTTATAAAAGATGCTATAGAGTTTTATATTAAGCATTTAGAAAAGGAGAGGGAAAATGTTTTGGTTAGATAAAGTAGTTTTAGATTGCTTTAATAATTTATTTAGCAACACTAATGTTTTTGGTTATGAAGTAGGCAAATTTGCCTTTATATCTATATTGGGAATGGTAGCAGCAGAACTTTATAATATTAAAAATAAGCATAAAAGGGGCGTTAGATAATGTTTGTAGAATTCGGAATAGCTGGATCAATAACTTATTTTGCACACAAGTATAGAACTAGGGATATAGAAAGTATAAAAAATAAATGGTACAGAATAATGGAAGGTGCAAACTTATATAGCAAGAATAATGAAACTTATAAAATAGAAAAAGTCGATAAGTATAACTTTGGATATAGATTAAAAATAAGGCTAAATGACGGATTAACGTTTAAAAAGCTAGAAGGAATTCAAGACACACTAATGGATAATTACGGCTGTATAGTGGAGATTAAGAAGCTTAAAAACACTAATTTAGCTAGTGTTGATATAGTTACCAATCCTTTAAATAACCTAGATTTTGCACCTATTAAGACAAAGCCATACGAAGTATTTCTGGGATATGATTTCAAAGGATATCCAGTATTATTAAATCTTACTAGGTTTCCGCATTTGCTTATAGCTGGAGTTACTGGCAGCGGTAAATCAAGGGTTGTTTTTTCAGTTCTAACTAACCTTATACACAATTTTGATGAAAGAGCAATTAATATTTACTTAGCCCAAGTAAAAAAGGCTGACTTAAGGCATTTCAAGCATTGCGAACAGGTAAAAATGTATGCCAGGACACTTGAAGATACTTTGCTAATGTTTTCTAAGATAAATACCATAATAGATAGACGAATTAAGCTTTTGGAAGAAGCGGACGTTGAAAATATAGGCGATTATAATAGGAAATCTAAGAATAAGTTTATGAAATATATTTATGTATCAGCCGATGAGTTTAGCTATTATATGCCTGACTCAAGTGATGCTGAAGATATAAAAACAGTAAAAGAAAAGGCACTAAAAGAACTTAAAGACATAATATTGGCAGGAAGAAGCGTTGGGGTGTTTGTTATTTGTTCTCTTCAAAGGACCACTGTAGATAATATGCCAAGCACAATCAAAAGCCAAATGACACGACTAAGCTTTAGACAAATAAGTTCATTAAATTCAAACAATATATTGGAAAGTGATGCAGCTGTTGGGTTAGATATTCAAGAAGCCGTATTGCTTACAAATGAATATATCTTCCTAAGAACTGCAACTATCGACGATAATATAATGCGTAAATATCTCCCTCAGCTGGCTGTAAAAGAAGTTAAAGTTGAGCCTAAACAAAACCTTTGGTCGCAACAAATAGTTAACGTAGATCATGTGATAACTGGAGAGAAAAAAGAAGATAAGATTATTCCAATAAACCCAAATATGAATAAACAGTTTATAAAAAAGAAGAAAAGAAGTAGAGGAGTAATAGTAGCGGATGGTGTTAGAAATGCTTAGAGAACGTGATAGAGAGATTTTAAATTATATAAATGAATACAAAGGCATTACCATAAAGCAAGCTTCACGATTGTTTTATAAAGATGTTAAATGCAAATATGATAGAGCTAGAAAGCGATTAAAACAATTAGAGGAACAGAATATTTTGCAAAGCTACATTAGTAAATTCAACAATGAAAAGGTCTATTATTTAGATAAAAAACTCTCAGCTCATGATCTATATGTATTAGAGTTATATAGTTTATTGATAGAAAACAATTGTGAAATATTAGAATTCAAAACTCAACCTTTATACCTTAAGAAACAGATACGTCCTGATGCTTTTATAAAGTTTAGGCATGATAATTTAATTTACCTAATATTCGTCGAAGTCGATTTGACACATTTCACAAGTTTAAACAAATATCAAACTTATGAAATGTTATATCGAACTGAAGAGTTACAAAGTAAATACGGAACTTTTCCAATTATAGTTGTAGTAGGAGATAATCCTATAGAATACGAAAGTTGTAATTTTGATATTGTTTACTTGAAATTTAAGGACATAAACATTCATAAAATTCTCTATGAGTAATTGCATATAACTAATATAAATTGCTGACGCTCTTTATATTAGTTATTGCACTTAAAGAATGGCTTAATATAAGCCTTTACAAGGCTTAAAGTTGACTAGGTAGAAAACATGACAGTCAACTCAATAGGCATGTACATAGTCAAGTTAATAGTCATGTCCATAGTCAACTTATACATATTTTTTATAAATATTTAAAACAAAAGCAAGTAGTTAACCTTTAAGCAAATCTTTAATAAGATTTTATAAACCTTTAAGCAAAGTTTAATAAAAACAAAGGAGAGATAACATGGAAAAGTTAGTGTTAATATTAGTAGCTTTTATATTATTTATTGGAGTCCTAAAAGTATTAGGTTATTATTTGTTATTAAAGGTGTCTACACCTAAGCAATCCCAAAATAATAATAAAGCTATAAAACCAAACAAAAGGAAATTAACTATACAGGACGACGAAATAGTTGCGTCACGCAACAATGTGAACAACGAATATTATATTCTAGCTAAAAAACTATTTAAGGAGCTATTAGAAAATAAGAAAATAAATAGACAACAGATAATACATTTAAAGTGTATATTAAGTGATCTAGTACCAAGAACAGAAGATAATTACAAAAACGATATGCATGAAATCTATTCAAAGCTAAAATCCCCATTTTTGACAAATGAGGATTACAAAAGAATAGTAAAATATCTGAATATTATTATTGATTTAAATTATTAGAGCTATAGATAATTCTATAGCGTTCTTTTATTGATCTTTATCTCTATTGTAAAAATATAAGAAAACATCCAAAATATCCACATTTAATTCTAAAGATAGTTTTTCAATTAAATTTATGGTTATTTTCTTGTAATGGGTTGATACTTTTTCTAAATATTCGATATGCTCTTGTGATAATTTTGAACTATGTAAATCCTTTTTTAGCATGAACTTCACCATCCTTATAAAATGTACTATGTATTATAAATCAATTTTCTTTTTAGTGGAGTCTAAACTTAAAATATATTTAATAATTGCATATGGACTTATATTTAATTTTTTACTCATTTCTATAATTTCATCAATTTTTAAATTAAGTAATTCATTTGCTGCTATTTTATTTAAATAAGCTTTTATCGTACATAGTTTTTCATTCGGAATATATTCGTTATTACAAAAATAGAAAAAAATATCTACAATGTCTGCTTCTAATTTTTCAGCTATTTGCTCAATTAAATCAACTGTTACCTTCATATTGTATTTCTCTTTATTTTCAAGTCTGCTTACATATGATTGTGTTTTACCCAATAACTCTCCTAAACTTTTTTGCGACATTCCTTTGGCTTTTCTAACAGTTTTCAACATTGCATCACCTTCTAAAGTATTCCAAAAATAATTTTTACATAAAATACGACAAAATAATACAAGAAAAATATACCAATGTTGAAACGTGGCGGAATATTCCTGTCATGAATGCATTTAGGTGATATAATTTAGTCAAAGAGAATTTGTATACAATTTCACAAAAATATGACATCATTATGGAGGGGAATTTATGGGTAGGTTTAAACACAAAAATAAAAGATACATTATAAAAACGTTTAATTATGATTTAGAATATTATGTTGCAAGGTACAGGGGATATACAATAATTTACTTTAATAAGGATTTAGATAATAAACAAAAATCTAAGTTACTTCATAAGATAATAAAAAAATCCTAGGATAATTCCTAGGATATCCGTCAAAAAAACGGCAAAATAAATTATAAACTTTTATTAGATTTTACATAGTTAAAAATCTAAGCTATAAGGTTGAAAGTGGCTTTAACACAGGTTTTGCTTGAATAAATTAAATCCTTGTTGTAATATTAGGAATATAAGATATATATTATGGAGATTTGGAGGGAGTATATTGAGTTTATCTGCACTTAATAACTGGAATTATAAGTTATTTAATGCGCTACAAAATCAGTCTTTACAACAAAATATTTCTATGAGAGAAAATAATAATTATAGCAATTTTGATGACATAATGTTAAGAACTGAATCATCTAGTACTGACCAGGCACTTATGAAGAAATATGGTTTGTCTGTGGCTATTCAGAATGTGCCTAAAAATGAAGAGGAAATGGAAAGACTGATTCGAAATGGAAGCTTAAGTGATATAACAATAGCGGCTAATATTATTAAAAAAATGAAAACTGATTCAAAAGTGAAGACAAATGTGGAAAAAAGTATTGAATTATATCTAAATCGAGAAATACCAAGTTTAAAGTCACTTGAATCTCTAGGAGTTACGGTTGTAGCATCTGGAGTTATTATTCATGAGGATGGAACAACAACAGTTTGGAGTGCATCCGAAACTTCACAGGAGGAAAAGGAAAAAGGGAAAAAAATTCAGGAGGAGAAACAAAAGGAGAGAGAAGCAGAAAGGTTAAGACTTGAGGAAGTTCATAAAGGAAAATATTCAACAAATATTTTGTTACAAAGTATGGTATCTATAGATACACCTATAAACTTCTCTTTAGATGATTCTTTTGTTAATTCTTTGGCTGCATTAGAATTGAAAGTAAGAAAATCTATTTTAGAATAATTTATAAGAAAATAATTTTAAATATAATATCAAACCTCTTTACATAAAGTTATGATAAAATAACTCTGTAGGGAGGTTTTTATAAAATAAGCCTTAAATAATAATTGTTTTATTATCTACATTAATTAATTTTAAGGAGAGATTATATGAATTTTAAAGAGATTATTGATAATTATGCCTATGATGAAATAGATAATATATTTGATATATCTGTTGACGATATTAGTTCTCTTTGTAATGAAAGTTCATTTTATAAAAACAATGTATTTTATTTATTGCAACATAAGTTTTTTCAATTTGAAAAAATGAATAAGAAAAAAGAACTTGCATATGTTAGTCATCTAATATCATTTCATCTTTTTATAATTTTAACTCCAGTATTAGCAGATGAGCTTGCATTTTCTTATGCAAAGAAATCATTAGAGTTTGATTCTGAAAATGTTAATTATAAAGAATGGATATTATTTTTTAATGATAAATTAGAAGAGAAATTATTATATAAATATGCTGAGGATGTACTTGAAGTTGATAAAGGTAGCGTACTAGCTAAAAGAGTGTTAGGGATTTTAGTTGACTAAAAGTGGTGCTTAAATAATATAGAATCGTAAATTTTACTTTTAAAAATAACTAAAATTAGAAAAGAAAAAATAAAAATTCATTACTATAAATAAAAAGTATGACAACAATTTAAGAATGCATATTCTTTTAATAGGGGTGATAGGGTGGAAGCTTACAGAGCTAAGGACAGAGATCGTAGATATCTTAAATATGAAAAAAGTTTTTTACATTCTACAGCAATTATAGTAGTTGAAGAGGACAAGATTAAAGCAGTTTTAGAGTATGAAATAAAAAGTTTAAAATATGCAGAATTAGTAAATTTTCAAATTATAGAAAACTGTGATGAAAGCTTAGCCTTTAAAAAGCTAATAGAGGAGATTATCTACTGGAGTCCTTATTTAAGCAAGATTATATATAATGATGAGAAATGTAAAATAAGAGAAGAAATTTTAAAAGATTGTGGTTTTATTAAGAATAAAAACTGGGAAAAAATTATAGATAATGGTATAGAAGTTTTTAAAGTTAATATAAAAGATATAAAGCCAGAGCAGTTAACAGTTGATAAGGTAAAGTTAGAACGGGTAAATTCATGGATAAGCTGTCCAGAGGATGTTGTGGTCACTTGCGTTAACATAGATAATAAAGTAGTTTCAATAGATGGACATTCAAGATTGGTTTCAGCATTTTTAAAAGGATTTTCTTATGTATATGGATATTACGAAATAGATAATGTAGACTTAAAATTTTTTAAAACCTGTATTAATTGGTGTGAAGAAAAGGGGATTTTTTCTGTTGAAGATTTAACTAAAAGAGTAGTGACTCCTAAAGAACATGAAGAAATTTGGATTAGACGTTGTCGTGAATACTTTAAAGATAAGGAAAAGTAAAGTTATATTTAGAGGAATTTTTATTATAGAAATTCGCAATAAATTAGTTGTACATAAATAATAAATGGAGGGAGATATTAAATTATCCCTTCATTTATTACACTATAACTTAATTAAATAATATGTTTAATTAAGTTGATTAGCAGCAATCCCAAGTATACATTACTTTTGAGAAATCTAGATTTTTTAAATCTTCTTCTCTTATAAAGAAATTAGCAATACCACTGTCTCCAAACATTAATTCTGAGTTTCCATCGCTTTCCATATCTAATTGAAGTAATAAAGTATCAAAATCTTCATATTCTTTATAATTTGCTCTTGGATCCCATTGAGTAAAATTTGGATATCCACCTATTCTAGAATAGGATTCATCAAGTTCTTCGTAATATCTTTCTAATAAAGACTCATATTTATCGTCTTCTATGTTATCAAAATCACAGTTTTTATATACTTCCTCGAATTTATAGTCATTGGCAGTTATAAACATTTTTTCTAAGCTAAAACTCATTTTCATTTCTCCTGTTAAAGGAAGATATTCATCTTCTTTCAATTCTTCTAAGAAGGAAAAATCTTTAACTAATCTTGTTTCATCCTTAATAACATCAGCTATGTATATAATTTTAAAATTATCTTGTTCAAGAAGTCCAGGATATTCCATATTATCAAAATTCGCACCATAAAAATCATCGGAAAATATAAAGAATTGTAATATCCCTTTCTTTGGATAAGGTTCTATATGAGGAACTTCCTCAAAATTAATTTGAGATAATAACCTTAAATACTCTCCTTTATAATTTTTAGGATATTCTGATCCTATTTCTAAATAAGGATGTCCACCTATCTTACTTTCCCAGGGTTTAGTTGATTGCTCTTTTACATCTATAGTTATAGTTGATTTTAATGTACTTTGTATAACATCTTTAAATTCATTAAATTCTTTTGATAACTGTATATTTTTCATATAAAATTCCCACCTTATTTTATTATTTATAAGATATACTATAATTTAAAATAATATCATATTTTTGAAATAATAAAAGTAATTCTATCATGTTTAAAACTAGTTCTCCTAGAACTCAGTAATTTAATTAAAATAGCTTTTTAAATTCCTATTTTTTACCTATGCTACATATAAATTATAAAAAATTTTCCCAATCTCTTTATAAAAAATAATATTGCTAACCTACTGAAAACTCAAGGTTTATTATAGATTTTTATCAATTTTTCTAAAAACACAAAGTGGTTGGTAAAATTTCAAGAAAATCCTTTAACTTCAATGGTTTTAATGATATCATAAAAATAAAGAATGGCTTGAGTTCAGTGGTTGAACCTTAACATAGGATGTATTTAAATTCTTTTATAGGTAAGAAACCTAATCTCATAGTTGCCGTTGAACCTTAACATAGGATGTATTTAAATTGATTAGTCCAACCTCTGAAGCTCTCAACGCACAAGTTGAACCTTAACATAGGATGTATTTAAATCTTTATTAGTGAGGGAAATTTTATAAGGAGGAAGTAGTTGAACCTTAACATAGGATGTATTTAAATGTAAAGAAATACTAAGGCTTCAACTTATAGAGGGGGGTTGAACCTTAACATAGGATGTATTTAAATGACATATCAATTCCGAACCTCTTGCCTAACTCCTTGTTGAACCTTAACATAGGATGTATTTAAATGTATAATCTTCACCTATACCACGCAAATACACTTCTGTTGAACCTTAACATAGGATGTATTTAAATCTGGAATAACTTTGATACACTCTGAAATTTCTTTAGTTGAACCTTAACATAGGATGTATTTAAATTTAAAATAACTCTCTTTCCAGCTGACAATACTGCAGTTGAACCTTAACATAGGATGTATTTAAATTTGAGAAGGAGGTGCAAAAAGAAATAGAGATTGAGGTTGAACCTTAACATAGGATGTATTTAAATCTGGATAATATTATGAAATGGTTCGCAACATGGGGTTGAACCTTAACATAGGATGTATTTAAATGTTCCATCAAATTCATATACGTTTTGCTCTTGAAAGTTGAACCTTAATATAGGATGTGCTTAATAGTTACTTTAATGGATAATTGTAATTTAAAGTGAAATAAAGATTATTTATGACGTAAAAATGAGGTGTAAAAAATGAAAGTATCACTTTTAACGAGCGGATTTACTGATGAATTTACGGATGATTTTATTAATTGCGTAAAAGAATATTACCATAATAATAGTTCATTTGTACTTGTTGCATCTGATTTTACAGAACATTCAAAAACAGATAGATATTTGGATGTGTTTTTGAGCATGTTTGGAAATAGCGGAATTGTATTTAATAAAGTGCATATAATTGATGATAGAATTACAAGAGAAAAAGCATTGCAATATATAGGGAAAGCAGATATCGTATGGATTGCAGGAGGAGATACACTTAAGCAGATTGCATACTTGAAAGAGTATAATCTAATTCCAGCTTTGCAGAACAGGGAAGGAATTACTATTGGCATGAGTGCAGGTTCAATAAATATGGCTAAAAGAGTTGTACTGGCAAAAGATATAGATGATAATGTTCCAAAGTTATCTATTTATGATGGGATTGGACTTGTAGACATCAATATTGAGCCACATTTAGATTCAGCAAGTGAAGATCATATGAAAGATATTTATGAAGCATCACAGTATAGTGCCATTTATGGAATTTGTGATAACACATTTATCAAGATAACCAATGATACGATGGATATTTACGGTACTTACTTCAAATATGAAAACATTAGTGAATGAGTATAAATTTAGTAAACAATATTTTTATTTAACGTAACAAGTGAAAAAATGAACAGTTTATAAAAATACTATATTATTCAAACGTGAATATATAGTATTTTTTGTTTGTAATTCAGATAAAGTACGACTCAATTATTCAAAGTTAAAATGTAAATGGTATTTTTGATAAATCAACTTGCAAATGATAATGGAATAACCATTCTAGAAATGGAAACAGACAAAGATTGAGAATATATTAAAAATCAACAGAAAAAATAAAGGAGGAATTTCTCTAGTGGCAAACTACGTTTTGATACTTACATTGAAAACGGAAAAGTGGTAAAAATCATTAGAAAATAAAGAAGAAAACTGCGTTAGACGTGAAAGACATTATGATGAATTTAAGAGAAGCTTTTATATAGATAATGCTGATGAAAATAAAATAGATGATTCATTTAATAATGGGATTTTAAAGATTACTATTGCTAAAACAAACCAAGATAGCAACAAAAGAAAAAAGATTGAGATACATTAAAAATGTAGATTTTAAAAATAACTATTGCTCATTACCTTACGTCATGTGTTAATATAATAATAATTCCTACACATGATATATTATTGCAGAGGTGATTAATATGAAAGATACCTCAAAAAAACTATTTACTACAGGAGAATTTGCTAAAAAAGCTGGAGTAACCATAAGGACTTTAAGATATTATGACAAAATAGGGTTATTAGTTCCCAGTAGCCATAATGAATTAGGTCATAGATTGTATAGCAAAGAGGATTTTGGTAAACTACAAAAGATATTAACTCTTAAATTTATAGGGCTTTCTCTAGAGGATATAGCTAACATAATGAAGTATGATTTGAATCATAAAGATTTTAAAAAGTCTTTAGAAATTCAAAAGGAAATAATGAAGAAAAAAATAAAGCATATACAATCTATTATAAAAGCTATAGACGAAGCGGCGGATACCATAGATTTTAATAAAGAAATGGATTGGGATAAGTTTATAAATATAATAAGTGCCATAAATTCTAATAAAAATTGGACTCAGCAATATGAAAATGCATCAAACTTAAGGGCAAGAATAGCTATTCATGAGCTTTTTAGTACAAATAAAGAAGGTTGGATGCCATGGTTTTTCAAAGAACTAAAGCAGGAATTGAGTATGATGAGTTCAAACTATAAAAATTATAATAAAAAAATAAGTAATGAGAATATATCAGAATTAAGTAACTTAGACTTAAAGCAGCCTAATATAAAAATATTAGAGCTAGGCTGTGGTGATGCTAGTCTTTGGAATAAAAATTTTAATCATATCCCCTCAAATTGGGAAATAACATTAACAGATTTTTCAGATGGTATGCTAAAAGACGCTAAAAAAAATTTAGGAGAAAAAAGAAGTAGATTTAATTTTAAAATTGTAAATGCAGAAAATATTCTTTTTGAAGAGGAAAGTTTCAATGTAGTTATAGCAAATCATATGCTTTATCATGTGCCTAATATAAATAAAGCTTTAAAAGAAATAAATAAAGTATTAAAAAGTGAGGGTATTTTATTTGCCTCCACTGTTGGTAAAAATCACATGAAAGAAATAAGAGAAATAATTTCTACATTTGATATATATAGTTTAACCAGTGAAAGCTGGGAGATTACAGATAGTTTTCAATTAGAAAATGGATTAAAAATTGTATCAGAATATTTTAATATGGTAGAACTGAAAAGATATAAAGATAATTTAAAGGTGACAGATCCTATATATATTAGACTATATATTTTCTATGCCGGGAAATAATGAAGTGAATTTATCTTCAAAGGATTTAAAAAAGATTTATGATTATTTAGAAGATAATATAAATGAGAAAGAAAATATTTATATAACTAAGGATACAGGATATTTTAAAGGTAATAAATAAATAAAATTATTTTAAAATAAAAAATCAATTGTTAAATGAAGGGAAGGATTATAATGAAAAAGATACCATTTTCACCACCAGATATTACAGAAAGAGAAATAGAAGCAGTAGTAGAGGTGTTAAAATCTGGTTGGATAACTTCAGGTCCTAAAACACAACAATTTGAAAATAATTTAGCAGAGTATTGTCATACAAATAAAGCTGTAGCAGTATCTAGTGCCTCAGCAGGATTAGAGCTTGTATTAAAAGAGTTTGATATAAAAGAAGGAGATGAAGTAATAACTACTCCTTATACGTATACAGCTACAGCAAGTGTATGTGTGCATAGAGGTATAAAACCAAAATTTGTAGATGTAGCAAAAGATAGTTTTTTAATAGATATAGAAAAATTAAAAGATGCAATAACACCAAAAACTAAAGCTATATATACAGTAGATTTTGCAGGAGTGCCTGTAGATTATGATGCAATTAAGGAAGTTTTAAAGGCTAAAGGTCGTGAAGATATAATCTTAGTATCAGATTCAGCCCATTCTTTAGGTGCTATTTATAAGGGTAAAAAAATTGGAGGTCAAATGGATTTCCATGTATTCTCATTTCATGCAGTAAAAAACCTTACAACAGCAGAAGGTGGAGCAATAACTTTTGGAGATAATAATTTTAAAGGAAAAGAAGATTTACACAAAGATTTTAAATTACAATCTTTACATGGTCAATCAAAGGATGCTCTATCAAAGACGAAAGCCGGAGCTTGGGAATATGATATATTAACAGATGGACATAAATGCAATATGACAGATATAGGATCAGCTATAGGTTTAGTTCAGCTTACAAGATATGAAGAAATGTTAAGAAAAAGAGAAGCTATATTTGATACTTATACAAAAGTGTTAGCTGAAAAAGAGTGGGCTATAATACCATTTAAAAAAGATGAAACTAAAGAAACTTCATATCATTTATATCCATTAAGAATAAAAGGATTTGGAGAAGCTGAAAGAAATGAAGTAATAAAAATACTAGCTGAAAAAGATATAGCAACAAATGTACACTTTAAACCATTACCAATGTTTACATTATATAAAAATTTAGGATACAATATAGAAGATTATCCTAATGCATATAACCAATATAAAAACGAAATTTCTTTACCAGTATATTCTACATTAGCTTTAGAAGATGCAGAATATGTAGCTAAAGAACTTGTAGCAGCAGTAGAAAAAGTTATGAAATAAGCAAAGTTGAAATAGAAAAATTTTGACTATTAAATAAAAATAAAAAAGAAAGAGTGATATAAGTGAAAGTTAACTTTTATACATCTAAAAGAGAATATTTAGAAAAAAAAGCTGAATTTGATAAAGCTATATTTGATGTAGTAGAAAGTGGAAGTTTTATACTTGGACCACAAGTTAAAAACTTTGAAGAAGCTATAAAAGAATATACAGGAGCAAAACATGCTATAGGTGTAGCATCAGGTACAGATGCTTTAGTAATTGCCTCTCATATTTTAGGTTTTGAAAATGGAGCTGAAGTTATAACTTCACCATTCACATTCTTAGCATCTACATCTTGTATAGCTAAACATAGAGCTACACCTGTATTTGTAGATATAGACGAAGAAACTTTTGAAATGGATTTAAATCAAATAGAATCAAAAATAAATTCTAAAACAAAGGGAATACTTCCAATTCATTTATTCTCACAAATGAATAACATGGATAAAATAATGGAAATAGCAAATAAAAATGATTTAAAAGTTTTAGAAGATGCAGCAGAAGCCTTTGGAATGAGATGGAAAGGTAATGGAGACAGCTATAGACATTCAGGAACTATAGGAGATATGGGTATTTTTTCATTCTTCCCAACTAAAACATTAGGTGGATATGGTGACGGAGGTATGATAGTTACTAATAGTGATGAATTAGCAGAAAGAACTAAAATGTTTAGAGTACATGGAGCATCTAAAAAATATCACTATGATTATATAGGATATAATTCAAGATTAGATAGTATGCAAGCTGCAGTACTTTCAGTAAAATTAAAATATATAAATGATGCTATTAAAAAGAGAGAAGAAATAGCTAATATGTACATGGAAAAATTACAAGATTGTGAATACATAAGATTCCCTAAAATAAAAGGAGAGCAAAAACCAGTATACTATGTATTCAATATACGTGCAGAAAGAAGAGATGAACTAGTAGCTTACTTAAAAGAAAATGAAATAGGAAATAGTATTTACTATCCAATACCATTACACATGCAAAAATGTTTCAGTTATTTAGGACATAAAGAAGGAGACTTCCCAGTAGTAGAAAAAGTATCAAAAGAAATATTAGCATTACCAATATATCCAGAATTAAAAGAAGAAGAAGTAGATTTTGTTTGTGAAACAATAAAGAAATTCTACAAAAAATAAGAAAATTACGACTTAAAAGGTAGTTTACCTTCAGTATATTAAAAAGGGATATGTGTTTAGAAAGGCAACTCAATTCGCTAAGATATTCTAAATTTGTTTTTCGTAAAATATATAGAAAAAAATGATAACTCGCTACTCGCTCAAACAATCAGTTTATCTATATATATAAACTAATTTTAAAATTAATGTATAACCGAATATAACTACACTCTTAAGTATTTCAATTCACGATTCACAATGCAAAATTCACAATTAAGGTAGAAATTATTTTTAATCAAAATAATTTCTTTAATAGATTTTTTAACTAGCAATATAATTGCTAGTGTTTTATTGCAGGGGCAAATAGTGCTCACCAGTTCTTTTTAATATGACTTTAGTTTAATATTTATTCAATAATATATGGCGAACACTGCTTACCATTACGGTTAATCAATTTTAAATTTCTCAGCTTTTGCTGAGAAATATCCACAATTGTGAATTGTGAACTGTGAATTTTGAATTCAATAGTTTCAACTATAATACCAAAAAATATAAATTATTTTCAGAGATAAATTAAATTTGGAACTGGTATATCTATAGTCAATTTTACTATATCAAAAAAATACTTATTGAATAATATAAAAATAAATGATAAAATGGTTTCATAATAAAAAGAAGAGGAGATTTTTATGAGTGCGATAGTTCTAAACTAAGTAATTGAATAGTGAGTCTTTAAAAATTTTAAAATTGACCTATTTTAGTAGGTTTATTTGTTGTGAAATTTTTTAGGCTTATACTTAGTAGAACGGGGTTCACATTCTCCTTAATATAGGACATCAGTAAATAAGTAGTCAATATGCTAGTGTATTTTATTTCATTGTTAATTGTATGACGTAAGGTATTCTGTCTGTATTTTGATTAATTATTTTTTAAGGTGTCTAGAGAAGTAATAATCCGGGCTATTGCTCGGTTTTTTTACGCCGTTTTAGAATTAGATTTCATAAAGAAATTCTATTTATGTAAATAATACACTATTATGAAAAACTACGTCTTGCTATTATCATATAATTCATTAATATTTAATTATGTATTTAGGTAAGGTTTTTCAGTTATTGTAGTTATATTTATGGATGATTTTCTTTGTTAAAGATAATTCTAAATATAAAGAGGACGAAATTTTAGGCTATAAGTGAACGTTTGTTTACTTATAGCCTTTTTGTTATAACATTATAAGTTTTAAAGGAAAATTTTTAAATAATTATATAGAGCATTTAAAAGAATCACATTTACTAAGTTAATAGGTATTATAAATATTTTATAACACAGTAAGATTACAAATAGGTTGATAGGACTTATTATTCACAATATAAAAAAGCAAAAAGTTTTAAATAATTAAGAGAAATGAGTAAATGGAGGAATTAAAAGTGAATAATAAAGCAATTGAATTATTAGAATATAACAAAATAAAGGAATTATTAAAAGGATATGCACTATCAGATATGGCTAAGGAAAGAATTGAAAAGCTAGAACCTTATGTGGATATAAATATAATTAGAAAAAATATGAGGGAAACCACGGAAGCTAGAGCTATAGTTGATATAAACTCAAGTGTGCCAATTCATAGCTTAACTGGTATTAAAGCAGTAAGAGATAAGATTGAAAAAGGAATGATTCTTTCACCAGAGGATTTGGATATGATTTCTGAACTTCTTAGGGAAATAAAAAGATTGAAAAGATTTATGTTAGATAAAGAATTGGTTGCACCAACTATAAGTTTATATGTATTATCAACCTCTGAACTAGGTGGATTAAGAGAGGAAATAGAAAAATCTATTGTAAAGGGAAGAGTAGATGATAGAGCAACCTCTAAACTATATAAAATAAGAAAGAGAATTATAATTTTAGAAGACAAAATTAAAAGTAAATTGGATAGTGTATTGAGAAATGAAAAATATAAAGGATATCTTCAAGATTCTTTAATAAGTCAAAGAAATGGAAGATATGTAATCCCTATAAAAAGTGAATATAAAAAGGATATGGATGGAAATATCCATGATAGATCTCAAAGTGGTTCTACAGTTTTCGTTGAGCCAGCAGAGGTTAAAAAAATACAAGATGAATTAGACTTTGAAAAGTTTGAGGAAGAAAAAGAAGTATATAAAATTTTATCCAATTTGACTAACCTTGTCTGTGATAATATAAAGGCAATAAAAATAAATATAGAAGTCATGAGTAACTATGACTATATTTTCGCAAAAGGAAAATACAGTAAAGCTATAGAAGGACGAGAAGTGGGCTTTAATAGTAGAAACTATATAAATATTAAAGATGCTAAGCATCCAATATTAGGTAAGGATGCTGTTCCATTAAATTTTGTAGTAGGAGAGGATTATAAGGGAGTAATAATTACAGGACCTAATACAGGAGGAAAGACAGTGGCTTTAAAAACAGTAGGGTTACTGACTTTAATGGCTCAGACAGGACTTCATATACCAGTAGCTAAAGGAAGCGAAGTTGGAGTATTTGCAGAAGTGCTAGTTGATATTGGCGATGGTCAAAGTATAGAACAAAATCTTAGTACCTTTTCATCTCATATCAAAAATATAATAAGTATATTAAATTGCGCAGATGAATATAGCTTAGTAATTTTAGATGAGGTTGGATCAGGAACAGATCCTAGTGAGGGTATGGGCATAGCTGTAGCTATACTTGAAGAACTCTACAAAAAGGGAGCAGTAATTTGTGCCACAACTCATTATAGTGAAATAAAGGATTTTGCACAAAACCATATAGGATTTATAAATGGTTCAATGGAATTTGATGTTAATACTCTTAAGCCACTATATAAACTTAATATTGGCAAAGCTGGAGAAAGTAATGCATTTTTAATTGCACTAAGACTTGGCATGGATAAAGATATAATTGAAAGAGCTCATGCTGTAACTTATAAGGAAGAGAAGATTTACTTAGAATATAAGGATCAGAGTGAGAATGTCATTAAGAAAGAAGAGGTAACAATTCATCAAGAAAAAGTTGAAAAACTAAAGTCAGCTGAAAAAAGAGAAAAGCTTAATGAAATTAAAGATACAAAATTAAGTTTTAATATTGGTGATTGTGTATATATCAGTTTTATGAATAGAACTGGAATAATCTGTGAAGGAGAAAATTCTAAAGGTGAATATGGCGTTATGGTGATGAAAAAGAAAGTTAAAATTAATAAAAAGAGATTATCTATTTATATAGATAAAGAAGAACTTTATCCTGAAGAATATGATTTAGACATTGTTTTTAAAAGTAAAGATTACAGAAAGAAAGATAAACTAATGAATAAAAAACATGTAAAAGGACTTTCGATAGATGCTACTGAGGAAATTTAAGGGTTAAAACTTTATTAATTACCTAATGTAAGTCAAAGGTTCAATATCAAAATTAATATACTAAATTATTAAGAGTTTAAAGATTTAAGGCAATTATTATACCTTAAGAATATCTTTAAACTCTTATTTTTGTATCTATTATTTAAACATATTGGCGAATAATATTAAATTGATGTCCATCCGCCATCGACAAATAATGTTTGACCAGTAGTATAACTAGATGCATCTGATGCAAAGTAGATAACAGCACCATCTAATTCATCGGTATTTCCTGGTCTACCTGCTGGACAAAATGTATTATACATTTTTAAAAAATCTTCTTTATATAGGGAATTCGCCGTCATTTCAGTTTTGAAAAGACTAGGTCCAATTCCATTTACAGTTATTCCGTATTGAATTAAGGAAGTTCCCATACCTCTTGTTAAACTGACCACTGCACCTTTTGAGGCATTGTATACATGAAGAGGTGCAACTTTGCTACCTACAATTCCGCATATAGAAGCAATGTTAACTATTTTTCCATATTTTCTTTCTTTCATATGTTTTACAACATGTTTAGACATTAAAAATGCGCCTTTAACATTGGCATCCATAACTCTATCCCATTCAGCTTCTTCTATATTTTCCACAGAGCCTATAGATGCTACTCCAGCATTATTAATCAATATATCAATTTTACCAAACTTATCTAGAATAGCATTTACTGCCTTAATTACATCTTCCTCTTTTGTAACATCACATTTTACTGGTAGTACTTTTCCACCTATAGCTTCAATTTCTTTAGATAAATTCTCTAATTTTTCATATCTTCTTGCAAGTATTGCCACATTAGCACCTTGATCTACGAAAGTTTTGGCAAGTTGTGCTCCTATTCCACTGGAAGCACCGGTTATAATTGCTACTTTGTCTTTTAAATCAAATAAATTTTTCATTGGAAATCTCCTCCTTATATAGTTTCTAGAGTTAATATAAAATTATTATACAGTATTATTGCCAAAAGTCTACTTGATTTGTGAATAAGGTAAAAATCTCATTGAATCTACTTCTGCTAAAATGGTTCATTTTTGAAGTATATTGGTACTTACTGTGTAAATTGCGCAAGATTATTTACAAGTTCCTATTCTGACCAAGGGACACGAAAAGAATTCTTAAATTCTATTTTAGTTTCTCTAATCTTATGATAACTAATCTCTATAGCATTTATTATTTATTAAATATTTTTATAAGTGGTATCTATAAAATTATGTTTAATACAAAGTTATAAGTAGATTAAATTATTATGTTAATCCTATATTAGTTATTAACAAATGTATATATTATTATAAATTTCTATAGAAGAAGAATTTCTATAAAAAGTTAAATCTTTACATAAAATATTATGAATAAATGATAAAATATACCAATAACATGGTGATGATATATCTATATTAGGTATTTTAAAAGCTATAAATAAATTTGTAAAAAACTAAGTTATGGGGGAAAGACTAATGAAGGGTAATATGTTAATAAGAAGTTTTTTGATATTAGTAATTGTAATAGGACTAGTTAATGATAATACATATGCTTATCAAGCTGCATCATCAATTATCAATAAAGAAAATATCATTGAAAATATAGAAAGTAAATTAAAAACAAATATTAATTTTGGTAATAGTGTACAACCTATAAAACTACAGGGAACTTGGAATGGTAAAAAAACCACAGTAAACCCCTTAGTAATTTTAATGGAATTTTCTGACTATACACACGAAGATATAAATAAAGAAGAAACACCGAAAGACTTTAAAGATTGGTCTAAAAAACACTATGAAGATATGATATTTGGAGATAAAACTTATATTGGACCTAAAGGTGAAGAACTTTTTACTATGAAGCAATATTATAATGAGCAATCAGGAGGGAGCTTTAATATAGAAGGTGGAGTAGCTGGTTGGTATAAAGCAAAGCATAGCGTAGAGTATTATGGAAAGCCATATAGAAATGTTAGAGATAGTAATGTTACTTCCTTAATAAGAGAAGCTTTTGATAATGTTTGTAATGATAAAAATATTGATTTAAGTGAATATGATATAAAGGATCCTCTAGACATGGATGAAGATGGAGATTATGATGAACCAGATGGAATAATTGATTATCTAATTGTTATACATGCAGGAAAAGGTGAAGAAGTAGATGGAGGAACATTAGGAGAAAATGCTATTTGGTCTCATAGAAATGCTATCAGTGAACATGCACCATATATGAAGAAAGATATTAATGGAAATTTAATTGGTATTTATGATTATATGATAGTTCCACAAGATGCAGGAATAGGAATTTTAGCTCATGAATATGGACATGTACTGGGGCTTCCAGACGAATATAATGTAACAGATAATGGAGAAGATAACCCTGTTGGATATTGGTCTGTTATGGCAAGTGGTAGTTGGGCTGGAATAAGTGCTGGAGTTGATCCTACTGGATTTAGCCCTTGGTGCAAAAAATATTTACAAGATGAATATGGTGGCAATTGGGTTAAGGAAACTAGGCTAAAGTTAGAGGAGATAGATGAAAAGGGATTAGATTTTCTTTTAGATGAAGCAAGTAAAAAAGGGGAAAACACTCAATTAATTAGAATAGATTTACCTAAACAAAATGCCTATGATAGAAATGAAAAGGATAAATACTACCTTATTGAGTGGCGTAACTATCAAGGAACAGATAGAGGATTGTCATCTACAGAGGGGGGACAAGTATTCTATGATCCAGGTCTTCTGATATGGTATGTAGATGAAAATTATTTAGAAAAGGATAAACTCGGCTATTTAACAGGAAATAAAGATAATGATGTTGAAGTACATCCAGGATATAGTTTTATAGGAGTAGTAGATAGTGATCAACATTTAATACTATGGAGTGACGCTAATACTGGCGAAGAGGTTGAAAAAGCTTCATCAACTTATCATGTGCACGATGCTGCTTTTAGTTTAAAAAAGAGTAAAAAAATCTCTGTAGATAATATAAAAAATAAACCAGGTAAAACCACTTCAGATAATATTATTTTTATGAATCCTATATTTGATGATAGTAAAGATTATTCCAATAAAGGAATAGAAGAAGCTGGTAGAATACTTCCACAGTATGGGCTTAAAGTTTATGTGACAGGGGAGAGTAAAGATAGAACTGTGGGAAAAATCCATATAGTTAGGAAAAAAGGAGATAATAATTTTACTGAAAGGAAGATATTAAAAGAGGATATAACTTCTAATTTTATTCAGAACATATCATTAGATAAAAAAGTATTTAAATTAGGAGCAACTGTAACAGTTACATTAGAAACAAATATAGATAATCTAGATAAGGAAGCAGTTTTATGTTATGTAAATAATACTGAAGGGGTTGAAGAGGAAAAAAAGATTGATTTGTATTTAGTTAAAGGTAAATATATAGGAAAATTAAATATTGAAGATAATTTTAAATTAGGAAATTGGAAGCCAAGATATATTATTTTACAGGATAGAGAAGAAAGGGTAGATATAATATATAATGTAGATTATGAAAACATCATTGGAAATTCTGCTAATAAAGAAAAATTAACTGATGGAGAATTTAACGTTATTTCTAAATCCTAAATGGTATAAAAAACACTTTATTTGCAGATTTAAATAACATTAACGAGTATAATTATTATTTAAATTAAATTCATTGAGATTATCATACAATCTCTTGAATTTTATACTTAAATATTTGGAAATAATAATTATATAAATTTAGGAGGTGAATTTTATGATCAATAGATTACCAGCTCTATTTATTGCACATGGAAGTCCTATGAATGCAATATTAAAAAATTCATATACTGAATCACTTGAAAAATTAGGAAAGTATATGGAAAGACCAGAGGCTATTATGGTTATTTCAGCTCATTGGGAAACAAAGGGAATTTTTATTACCTACGATGATAAGCCAAAACAAATTTATGATTTTTATGGTTTTCCAGAAGAATTATATAATATAAAATATAATCCCAAAGGTGGCAAAGCTTATGTTGATATGGTTGTTGAAGAGTTGAAAGATGAAGATATTAAAAGAACTAATGAATGGGGACTAGATCATGGAGCTTGGGGAGTACTTACTCATATATATCCTAATGCAGATATACCTGTATTTCAATTGAGTTTAAACTTATTGGGTGATGAAACATATCACTATAATTTAGGCAAAAAATTACGCAAGTTAAGAGAAAAAGGAATATTAATAATAGGCAGTGGAAATATTGTTCATAATCTAAGGATGATTAATTATAATATGTACTCAAAGCCATTTGATTGGGCTATTGAATTTGACGAGTACATTGCAAAGGCTGTAAAAAATAAAAATCATAAAGAGTTAATAGAATATAATCAAATGGGCATGGCTGCTAAGTTATCAGTTCCAACAAAGGAACACTATCTGCCATTATTATATATTGCAGCTATGCAACAAGAAAATGATGAAGTTAAATTTATCCATGAATCTATACAAAATGGTTCTATGTCAATGAGAACCATACAAATAGGATAAAGAGGTTTTGTAATAATAGTATTTTAAAAATAAAAAACATACTCATTTATGTACGTTAAGTGAGTATGTTTTTTTATTTAGAGCATTATTATAAAATCCTATAGAACTCAGTAGTTATATTACATTATAGTATATTCATTGTATAGAGATAAGTTTGAAAATACAATAATAGATGAAAAGCTTTTAGAGGGAGGAAAATATGCACAAAGTTTACTTTAGCCAATATGATAAAGAAATCCATGTAGAGAATGGAAGTTTGCTTATAGATGTTATACGAAAAAATGGTTTTAAGTTAGAAACACCTTGCAATTCTAAGGGCATATGTGGAAAGTGCAAGGTAAAAATATATGGAATAAAATCGGAACCTAAAGATGAAGAAAAAAAGTCTTTGACAAATGCTAATGAGAGATTAGCTTGCACTACTAAAATAGAAGAAGACGTTACAGTAGAGTTTTTATCAAATGAAAAAGAGGATTTGAAGACTATAAATGAAGGTTATTCTATAAATGTAGATATAAACGGTAGATTACAGAAGAAAAAGTTCCAAAATATAAAAAAAGCTGAATACAAATGTTCCATAGAATGTACAAGTTTTAAGATAAAAGATATGGATATTATAAAAAAGATAGGAGACCTTAGAAAATATGAAGAAGAAAATCTTTATGTTGTAACTTTTGAAGATACCATTATAGATTTATTTAATGAAAATAAAAATATACTAGGTATAGCTTTAGATATAGGTACGACAGGGATATCTGCATATCTTTTAGATTTAGAAAATGGGAATATACTTAATAAAGCTTCTACTTTAAATCCTCAAACTACCTTTGGAGGAGATGTTATTTCTAGAATAAGTTTTACTATGCAGGAAGAGAACGGTTTGGACAAGCTTCAGCAAGTAATAATAGAAAAAATAAATGAACTTATAGAAGAATTAATAGGTAAAAAATTTAATAGAGACGATATATACAATTTAAGTATAGCAGCTAATACTACAATGTTACATATATTAGCAGGAGTAAATCCAGAATCTATAGCAAAAGCACCTTATAAAGCTACATTCTTAGATAAGATTGATTTAAGGTCTAATGAATTAAATATTGAGATAAACCCTAAGGGAATAATTACTTTATTACCGTCTATATCTTCTTATGTTGGAGCAGATATTGTAGCTGGGATAGTAGCTATAGATATAAGTAAGTATCAATCTGTAATATTCATAGATATTGGTACCAATGGTGAGATGGTTTTACTTAAGGATGGTAAACTCTACTCAACATCTACTGCAGCAGGTCCTGCACTTGAAGGAATGAATATAAGTTGTGGTATGAGAGCAGAAAGTGGAGCTATAGAGAAAGTTGAGTTAGATGAAAACTTTAATATAAGCTATTCTACCATAGGAGGGGTTAAGGCAAGAGGGATATGCGGAAGTGGACTTTTAGATATAACCTCTAATCTTATAAAAACAGGAATATTAGAATCTAGTGGAAGATTTTCAAAAAACCTTCCAGAGAGTATAAAAGAAAAATTTAGAGATAAGAAATTTTATATAACAGAAGATATATATATTTCTCAAAAGGATATAAGGCAAATACAATTAGCTAAGGGAGCTATAGCTTCTGGAATAACTATGCTTTTAAAAGAAGTAGATGATTCCATAGAGAATATAGACCATGCCATTATAGCTGGTTCTTTTGGTTATCATCTTAAAGAAGAAAGTATAAGAACTGTAGGTATAATACCTAATGGTTTTAAAGGAGATATAAAATTTGTAGGAAACTCTTCTGTAGAAGGAGCAAAATTATCATTACTAAATAAAGACAAGCTTTTAGAAATGATAGACATAAAAGATAAAGTAGAAGTAGTGGATTTAAGTAGCAAAGATTATTTTCAAAAGTATTTTATAGAAGCTTTGAATTTTAATTAGGCTCCTAAAATTCAATTCACAATGAAGAATTCACAATTCACAATTGTAGATATTTCTCAGTTATTCCTGAGAAATTCTAAATTGATTCTGTAGCGGCGAACAGTGTTCGCCACATGCCTAGTAATTACATTACTAATTACAAATCTGTTAAAGAAATTATTTTGTCTAAAAATAATTTCCTCCTTAATTGTCCATTGTCAATCGTCAATTGTCCATTATATAAATTGTACATTAAAACATAAGGAGGTGTTAGAATTGAACAAATTTAAATGCTCCGGAGATGATAATGAGCATATACCTGAGGAAATTTTACACTTAGGAATAAGCTTTCCAGAGGCATATAGTGAGAAGATAGCTATGACAAGGTTATCAAAAGAACTTAAAATTTATAAAAAAGATAATATATGTTTTTTACCTTTTTGTATGACTGTGTTACCAGAGGCACTTGGAGCAAAGGTAAATTTAGGAGATTATAAATACCTTCCAAGGGTTAAGGAATATGCTATAAATTCATTAGATGAAATAGATAATTTAAAGACAATTAATTTTAACTTAGGTAGGGTAAAGGAAGTACTAGACAGTATAAAAGAACTTAAAGCTGAAAATCCATATGTGGCATTAAAAGTAGAAGGAACCTTTACGGTTATAACTTCTATAATGGAACCAAGAATTTTTTATAAACTATTAAGAAAAGATGAACATAGTGCTTTAGAAATAATAAAGAAGGTAGAGCAGGGAATTTTAGAATATATAAAAGAAGGAGTTAAAAGAGGAGCTAATATAATATCCTATGGAGATTCTAGTGGAGTAGAGTCTATCGTAGGTAAAAATATATATTTAAATTATAGTGGTAAAAGTACTTGTAATATAATAAGAAGTTTTGAAAAAAATATTAATAATAGTTTAATTCATGTATGTGGATTAACATCTTCAAGTTTGTATAACAATGATTTTATTGATTTTAATCCTATAAAATATGATAACAATTTAACCTATGGAGAAGGAATAATAAATATATTAAATAAAAGAAATTCTATTAAAGCTTTAGGGGGAAGATGTATAAAAAGTACTAATAAGTTACTAAAGGAACCTTTAGCATATGAAATAATTTTAAAATAAAGAAGGGATGAGAAACTATGTATGATGGAGATTTAATACTTGATTTAAAACAAAGTGTAGTTGAGATGGAGGAGGATGAAACTAAAGTCTTAGCAGAAAAATGCATAGAAGATGAAATGGATCCTTTTAAAGCAATAAATGAAGGACTAGCTATGGGAATGCAAGAAGCAGGAAAATTATATGAAGAAGGAGAATACTACATACCGGAACTTTTAATGTGTTCTGATGCTATGTATGTAGGTCTTGATGTTTTAAGACCGCATCTGAAAAGTGAAAGTAGTAATAATAATTTAAGAGCAGTAGTTGGAGTAGTGGAAGGTGATACTCATGATATAGGTAAAAACCTCTTTAAGATAATGCTAGAAACTAATGGTTTTGAAGTGTTAGATTTAGGGAGAGATGTACCTCCTATAGAATTTGTAAACAAAGCTAAGAATTTTAATGCTAATTTAGTTGGAATGTCTACTCTTATGACTACTACTATGGACAATATGCAGGTAGTTATAGATTTATTAAAAAAAGAAGGAATAAGAGAAGATGTAGTGGTTATGGTAGGTGGAGGTCCTATATCACAAAATTTTGCAGATAAAATAGGGGCTGATGCTTATGCTCCAGAAGCTTCTAGAGCTGCCAGAATTGCAAAGAATCTTGTGAAGGGGAAAGTTTTAAATGCATAAAGATAAAATGACTGCTTTAGAAAGAGCTATTGCACTATCTAAAGGTCAGGAGGTAGATAGAATTCAATGCAATCCTAATCTTTCTAATGGTATAGCAAGAATATCAGGATGTAAAATTTCAGAATTTAATCATAGCTCAAAGGCGTTAGCAGATGCAGTAATAGCTACTTATAATAGATTTGGTGGAGATGGCGCTAAGATTTTTACAGATTTATTTATACTTTCAGAAGCTATGGGAGCAAAAATGAAATATCCCGAAGATGGTACAGTAGATCTTTTAGAACCAGCAATAAATAAGGTAGAGGATATAGAAAATTTAAATATAGTTAATCCTTATAAAGATGGTAGATTAGCTATTCAAATAGAAGCAATGAAAATAGTTAAAGATAGAATTGGGAAAGAGGTGCCTGTTAGTACATTAATTGTAGGGCCTTTTACTAGTGCATTTTTCCTTATAGGAGTAAAGGAAATGACTAGACTTATGATAAAGAATTCTGAAACTGTTCACAAATTATGTGAAATTTCTTTAGAAAGCTGTTTAAGATTTACAGAAGAAGCTATTAAACAAGGTGTAGGCGTTACTATTGCAGAACCTATGTCATCTTGTACTGTTATAAGTCCTAAGCATTTTAGAGAGTACGCATATCCTTATATTAAAATCTTCAGTGATTTTATAAAGAAAAAATGCGGAGGAGTGTCCATACATATTTGTGGACAAACTGAAGATATTTGGGGAGATTTAGCAGACATGGGGATGGACGGTGTTAGTATAGATAATGTAGCTAGTCTTAAAAATTGTGTTGAGAAGGTTGGACATCGAATGAAGGTAATGGGAAATATAGATCCTTCTGCAATAATGTATTCCGGCAGCAGAGAAGAAGTTAGAAAAGCAGTGCTAAATTCTATAAAGATTGGACATAAAAGTCCTAAAGGTTATATGGTAATGTCTGGCTGCGGACTTCCTGTAGAAACGCCAGTAGAAAATATAGATGCTATGATGGATGCTGCTAGAGAAGTAGGCTGGCCTATAGATGAGGAAAAAATAGATTATCTTTTGAGTATAGATAGATATTAAAGGAGTAAAACTAAATGTTAACATCAAAAGAAAGATTATTTAAAGTATTAAAGAATGAAAAAGTAGACAGACCGCCTTGTATATGCCCTGGTGGAATGATGAATATGATAATAGAAGATTTGATGGATATAACAGGAATAAAGTGGCCAGATGCTCATATTAATCCAGAATTAATGGCAAACTTAGCATATAGTATGTATGAAAATGGAGGATTTGAAAACTGTGGAGTTCCTTTTTGCATGACTGTAGAGGCGGAATCTATGGGAGCAGGAGTTTCTTTAGGAGATAAGATTACAGAACCAAGAGTAACAGATTACGTTATTAATTCTGCTAAGGAATATGAAAAATTAAGAAATATAGATTCTAATTCTGGAAGAGCAAAAGTAGTGATTGATGCTATAAAAATTCTTTCAGAAAGGAATTTAGACATACCAATTGTAGCAAATATAACAGGACCAATAAGTTTGGCCTCTTCAATTATGGATCCTATAGTTTTTTATAAAGAACTAGTAAGAAAGAAGGAAGAAGCTCATAAATATATGGAGGTCATTACTGAAAATTTAATAAGTTTTGGTAAGGCTCAACTTGAGGCAGGAGCAGAAGTGCTTGCTATATCAGATCCAAGTGGTACTGGCGAAATATTGGGACCAAAGTTATTTAATGAGTTTGCAATACCTTATATAAATAGAATAGTAGAATGTTTAAAATCATATGCCAAGGGTGGAGTAATAGTTCATATATGTGGAAAATTAAAAAGTGTTTATGGGAGTTTACAAAACCTAAAATGTGATGCTATAAGCTTCGATTCAATAACCAGTGCGAAAGAGGTCAAGCAAAACGTTAAGGGAAAAGCAATAATGGGAAATGTAAGTACTCTTACACTATTTAATGGAGAAGGTGAGTTAATAAAAAATATATCCAGTCATTGTATAAAAAATGGAGTGGACATATTATCACCTGCCTGTGGCTTAGGAATAACTACGCCGCTTAAAAATATTAAGACCATGGTAGAAGTAGCAAAAGAAAGTTAAATATCTAAAATAACCTAAAACATTATTTAAACCACATAAAAATATAGAAAAATAAAAGGGTGTTAGTTTTTAAATTATCTAACACCTTTTTATGTTTAAAATTAATCTTCAATTTTATCTTCTACATATTCCAATATATCTCCAGGCTGACATTCTAATGCTTTACATATAGCTTCAAGAGTTGAAAATCTTATAGCTTTGGCTTTATTTGTTTTTAAAATAGAAAGATTGGCTTGTGTTATCCCAATTTTAGCTGCTAAATCTTGAGAACTAATCTTTCGTTTTGCCATCATAACATCTAAATTTACTATAATAGGCATATCATTCCTCCTAAATGGTTAAATCATTTTCTTCTTTTGTTAAAAAAGCAAGTTTAAAAATTCCAGATAATACATAAGCTAATGATCCAAAAATTAGAAATACAAAAGAACCTATCTTTAAAGAACCATACTTAGTAGATATAACTTGAAGATTTCCTTGATATGGAATTGGATAGGTTATAATTATGTAAAAAATAGAAAGAATTAAGGATAATAGTCCAATATGCCTAAAGTAATGATTATTTTTTATATTGAAGCAATCACCATTTTCTATATTTTCTACAATAAGTTTTAATTTGTATACAATTATTGTTATAACTATGGTAAGTATTAAATCTACTAAAGGAACTAAATATTCTAGTATATTTGAAGGATTAAAATTAATAATAATAGCAATAAGCGTAAAAAAGCTTATAAGACAACCTAATATAAAAAATAGATTCAATATTATTGTTAACGCATTTAAACTTTTTTTATTCATAAAATCACTCTTTATTCAGATATTACCATAATTTTTATTGTTTTTAAATAAAAATATATTAATATATAGTAAAAATATTGTTCTCTTCGTTAGAAGATAAATATTTATAATAAATAGGATGATTTAATTATTTATTTGCGACTTTATAGAGTTTCTCATAATGTAAAAAGCATGGCAATCCATGCTTTTTTAATAATATTCTTTTCCTTTTTCTTTGGAATGATCTTTACTATTGGCATAACTGCCTATTTTTTTGCCATCAATTATTCCTATATCTGCTCCATTTTTAGGATACATTTTTCTAAGCTCTGCGTTAGATTTTTCTCTGTCTTTGATGCGGTTTTTATTATTATCAACCATGTAAAATCCTCCTTATATATTGTTATAATGTTAATTTAACCTATATATATGTGAGGTATTCATATATAGATAAACTACCTTAAAACTTAATGTATATCTCTATGATATCTTAATTCACAATTCGCAATTCGCAATGCAAAATGCATAATTAAGGTGAAAGTTATTTTAATCAAAATAATTTCTTTTTAATACATTTTATAGTTTAATATTTATTCAACAATATATGGCGAACACTGTTCAATGCTACGATTAATCAATATCTAAATTTCACAGTTATCATAATTTATGAATTGAAATATTTAATGGCATAGATATATTCAGTTATATATTATTGAGGTAGTTTATTTATATTTTAGATAATATATTTAAAAACTAAAATGTAATGTGCTAAACTACCTAAGAGAACAAATATGTGAAAAATTTCATGAGCACCAAAGGTTCTTTTTTTACCCTTTTTCTCTAAGCAGTAAACAACTGCTCCTACAGTATAAAGTACTCCACCTAAAACTAATAGCGCCATAGCTTGAAATGGTAGGACTTTAGATAATGGTGAAAATGCAACAAGAGCAAGCCAACCTAAGCCTACGTAAAAGCTGGAAGACAACCACTTTGGACAATCAATCCAAAAGAATTTGAATACAATTCCTATTAGAGCTAATAACCATACACAAATAAATAATCCCCATCTCCAATAAGATTCTAAAGCAATGAGACATATAGGTGTATAGGTCCCTGCAATTAGTACAAAAATCATAGAATGATCTAATTTTCTTAACATTTTAATTACGCCTTCTGAAGAAACTGCTAAATGATACACAGTACTAGCTGTATATAAAAATATTAAGCTAAGACCAAAAATGACAACTCCTATCATACCTAATATGGAGTTTTGTCCTATATAAATTTCTTTATAAATTAGTGCTATTAGACCAACTAATGAAACTAAAGCACCAAATAGATGAGTAAAACCACTTACAGGTTCTCTAAAATTCTTTGACATGATGTACCTCCTAATTAAAACTATTTCACGTAGTTTTTAAAACTATGTTATATTATGTATATATTATACTATAAAATCATAAAAGTAAACATATAATTTTAAAAATTAAATTTATTTTAGTAAATATTTTCTAGATTTCTTCGTTGATATAAATGGAAAGATATATTATAATAACTAAAAAATTATTATTACTTATTATTTCTATATAAAAATAAACTAAACATAAATTTTATAAAAGGGAGAAAAATATGGATTATAATAGAGAAGATATATTAAAATTACTGGAGGAATTAAATCTTAATGAGCATATTGAACCTAAAGAAATACCATCAATTGATTTATATATGGATCAAGTTATAACATTATTTGAAAGTAATTTATCTAATTCAAAACGATATGATGAAGATAAACTTTTAACTAAAACTATGATAAATAACTACACAAAAGATAAGCTTTTAATTCCAGCTAAAAAGAAAAAGTATTCTAAAAATCATATAATATTGATGATTCTTATATATAATTTAAAGCAAAATTTAAGTATTTTAGATATAAAATCACTGTTTAATGATATGGTGGTTAATTTGCAGCAAGAAGATGGGGAAAAGATTAATTTAGAGGAAATCTATAAAAAGTTTTTACATATAAAAAATCTTCAGACCATTGAAGCAGAAGATCAAATAAATAGTTTAATTTCAAAAGTTGAGGAGCAACTATCTGATAAAGATGATGAGGGGTATGAAAAGCTTTTAATAACTGTACTTTGCTTAATAAATAGTGCTAATATACAAAAACGGTTAGCAGAAAAAATAATAGATAAATATTTTAGACATATTTAAAAAAAATAATAGATTAGTGTATTATTATACTGTGTTGTTAGAAACAGCATGTAGCACCACTATAAGCTGAACCCGACTAAAATATGCTAGTATCTTTGAGTTGTTATTTTCTTTCAGATGCCTCAAATAAAACCTGTAATTATTTTACAGGTTTTATTTTATTAAAGAATTAACTTTAAATTCTGCGTAATCCTCTACTATATTTTCTAATTTTTTAATATGTTGAATTTGTGCTTCCTTAAGTTTCTTTTTTCTTATTTCTCTATCTTTTCTTTCTTCTATTCTTTTATTTCTATCAGCATCGTTACTTATATCTTTTTTATTTGCTTCTTCTATAGCATCACTTAAATGCTGATTTATATTTTGAGCTTTTTCTATAACTTTATCGTTTATTTTTTCTAATCTATTTTCTAGTTTAGAAAGGTCCTCAAGCTTTTCACTATATTTATCAAATAATTGAGAATTTTTGTTTTTTATTGCCTTTTCTATATTTTCATCTTTTATATCATTATCTTTATCCTTAGATAAATTTACCTCAGTCTTAAGTGTATTTATTTCTCTTCTAAGTGAGCTATTCGCACTATTCATAATAGTAGCATGCTTATGCATATTACTAGCATTGATTAGGCTATTTGCAATAATACTCTCTTTACTTTCATTTTTTCCACTGACTATTAAATCGTCTTTAGGCATCATACTTTCTATGTCAATTTTTTGAGATTCTTTTAATTTCTCTATTTGTTTTTTCTGAATTTCCTTGTCAATATCTTGAATTTGCTTATTTATCTCTTTAACTTTTTCCATATCTAAAGAGCTATTCCCTTTATCTAATGAAAGTTGTTGCATAAGGATAGTTTTTTGATCTTCTAAGGTTTTAATTTCATCATCAATAGGGGATGAAGTTTTAGTTGTGGATGTAAAAATTTTATCTAATCCTTTTATGTTCATATTGTACCACTCCAATTAAATCTTTTTCATATTACTTATCGTAAGAGTTTCCAATAACTTTAATAAAATAGTTATATTTTGGAAAGTGATTTCACATTTATATTTTCTTTGGAAAAGGAAGGAGAAACTTTACAAATAAAAGGTATAGATTCCCATAAATAAATATATATTTTAATATAAGGTATCTTAAAAAATAATCTAACAGGTTAGTTTATCTATATATACTCTTTTATCAGAAAATACAATAGGGCCACTAGTAGTAAAGATTAATGGTTTATGAGATAAAAAATACAGAAGCATTTTTAACTTGTTATTTTATTTTAGATATCTAAGATAATTTTTATATGAGGAGAGAAATAAATGGCTGTAAAAGTAGATATATTTTCAGGTTTTTTAGGTGCAGGAAAGACTATGTTAATTAAAAAGTTAGTTAGTGAGAGTTTATATAAAGAAAAAATAGTGATTATTGAAAATGAGTTTGGTGAAGTTGGAATTGATGGAGCTATATTAAGAAAAGCTAATATTGAAGTTAAAGAAATAAATGCAGGATGTATCTGTTGTAGTATATCAGGAGATTTTAAAAAGGCACTTGTAGAAGTTTGTAGCAAATTTAATCCAGAGAGGGTAATAATTGAACCATCAGGAGTAGGCAAGCTTTCAGAAATAATTTCGATAATTAATTCTAAGGAATTAAAGAATATTACAAAACTAAATATGGTTATAACTGTAATTGATGTATTTAAATATAAAATGTATGTAGAAAACTTTGGAAAGATATATAAAGATCAGATTCAAAATGGGAAAACTTTAGTTTTAAGTAGAACAGGTCAAGCGGAAGAAAACCTAATAAACTCAATATTAAAAGGTATAAGCACTATTAATCCAAAAGCTACCATAATAACTACACCGTGGGATAAATTAAGAGGAGAAAGAATAGTTGAAATTAGTGAAAATGCTATTGAGAACAAGTTAAAAGAAATAGATTTAATTACTAAACCAGCAAAAGACATAAAAACTATAAATAAAACTATCCATTCAGCTTATAATACCTTTGAAAGTTTTGGAACTGTAACTGCAAAGAAGTTTAAAAAAAGTGAGTTATTGAGTTTATTAAAAAAATTAGATAATGAAAACTATGGACAAGTATTAAGAGCTAAAGGAATTTTAGAACTTGAAAATAGTAAGTGGATTCAATTTGATTATGTACCTGAAGAATTACAGATTAGAAATACTACTCCGGATTTTTCAGGGAGGTTATGTATTATAGGAGCTAATTTAAAAAAAGAAAACTTAAAAAAACTATTTAAACTTTAGTAGGTGAAAATATGTTAAAAACCAATATTGAAATAGTAACGGGCTTTATTTCGTCAGGGAAAACTAGTTTTATAAATGCACTGCTTTGTAGTACCTTAATGAGTAGTGAAAAAGTAATAGTAATTCAATGTGAAAAAGGTAATAGTGCTGTTAAGGAAGAGTTCTTAAAAAATAAAAATTTAAGGATAAGACAAATAGAGTTTGATGATTTAAAGGAAGAACTACTAATAAAATATATTAAAGGGTTTAAACCGTATAGAATAATAATTGAACATAATAGCATGGAGAATATAAGTTCTTTAATTGGAAAATTGAATTCTAGAAAGCTTTCTAAAATAAGTAGCGTTACCACTATATTCAATATAATAGATGGTAAAAACTTTTTATTATACTTGTACAATATGGAAGGAATTATCGTTCCAACTTTGGAAAGGTCAAACCTAGTAATTGTTAATAATATAGGAGAATTAGATGAGGATGAAAAGAATAAATTGCTAACTACCATAGAAAAAATAAATAATCATGGATTTATACTGCCAGTTAATAAAAGTGAGAATATTAAAAAAGAATTAGAGAATTTTAGTAAATTGGATAGAGGAATCACTAAAAAAATATCCTTATTTTTAAAGAATAAAGGCTATTAGTTCCAAAATCTATAAGGAGTAAGAGATGATAAATAATAAAGATATATTTTTTACAATATTTATAAGCATAGTTTTAGAAGGATTACCCTTTATAATATTAGGTTCTTTTATAGCAGCAATAATTCAAATTTATATTTCGGAAGATACAATAAAAAGAATAATTCCTAAAAATAAACTTTTAGGAACACTAATTGCAGCTTTATTAGGAATTATTTTTCCACTATGTGAATGTGCTACTGTTCCAATTACTAGAGGACTAATTAAAAAAGGTGTACCATTTAATATAGCTATAACTTTTATGTTAGCTGCACCCATTGTAAATCCTATAGTGCTTACTTCTACTTATTATGCATTTAAAGACATGCCTTATATGGTACTGTTAAGAGGGGGAATAGGATTTTTAGTAGCTATAACTATAGGATTGTTAATAGAGGGTTTGATAGATAAAGATAAAGTTATAAAGGATAATGACACTAGTTATTACTGTAGCTGTGGATGCAATGATTATATATTTTATAATAATAGTAAAATATCAAATATATTAAATCATTGTTCAGCTGAATTGCGCAATATAGGTGGAATGCTTATAATTGGAGCATTAATATCAGCAGCTTTTCAAAGTTCTATACCTAGAGATTATTTATTAATGGTTGGTGAAAACAATATTTTATCTATAATTGCAATGGGAGCTTTTGCTTTTATAATTTCCCTCTGCTCGGAAGCAGATGCTTTTATAGCAAGTAGTTTTATAAATCAATTCTCTCTAGGCTCTATTGTAGTATTTTTAATTTTAGGACCTATGATAGACATAAAAAATGTATTTATGTTAAGTAGTGGTTTTAAGAAAGGATTTATTATAAAACTTCTCTTATTAATTTTTGCAGTATGTTTTGTTAGTGGGTGTCTAGTAAATATTTTTATTGCAGGAAGGATGGTATAAATGAAAAAGTTCAATTTAAATGAATTAATTTGGTTTTTGATTTTATTATCTCTCAGCTTATCTTTGGCAAATTTGATATATACTAAGAGAATTTTTAGTTTTATCCATCCTAACATGGTTAAATATATGTATTTTGCATTAGTAGCTCTTATAATTCTAAATTTTTTTCAATTTAAAAAAATATTTACTATAGAAAAAAATGAGAAGATAAAATACTCTTATCTCTTATTTATCATTTTATTAATATCCATACCTTTAGTAAAAACTGATACAATAAATAGCAATATGGCAAATTTAAAAGGATATAAATATTTTAAGGGTAATAATAGCGAATACTCTTCTTTTAATAGTTTACAAAATACTGATTTAAAAGGGAAAATTGAAATTGATGAAAAAAACTTTGTGAGAACTTTTGAGGAGATTGCTAATAATTTAGATTATTATGAAGGAAGAAAAATAGTAGTGGAGGGCTTTGTCTATAAGAATGTTAGCTTTGAAAATCAACAATTTCTATTGTCTAGGCCAGTGATGAATTGCTGTGCAGCAGATGCAGAAATTTATGGTATATTATGTGACTATGATAAGGCTGATGAGTTACAAAAGGATAGTTGGGTAAGAGTTGAAGCTACTATTCATAACATTATAAGTAAAGATGATGATGAGATATTTAATTCACCATTATTAAAGATAACTTTAATAGAAAAAGTTGAAAAACCTATAGTTGAATATGTTTATCCTAAATAAGTCTTAAATTAAGGCTTATTTTTATTTAAATACCTTTAAAAAATATTAAATATTTAGATATGATTAGCATATATTAGTAAAAATATTTTGTTTTCCAGATTAAAATTTATATTTTAGTAATTTGAAGGTAGTTTTTGTGGAAAGTAGTGCTATTTTATTTTTAATAGTATTTTGGGGAACTATAATTGGAGCAATAGGTATAACTTTAACTTCATTAATGAAGCATCAAAAAGCTGAAAATAACTAAAGTCATAATTTCAAGATATATGTAGAAATGATTTTTTATAATTAATAACTAAACTTAATACTGAACTAATTTTCATACAAAAACCAGCTTAAGCTTAATAAATAAGTTTAAGTTGGTTTTTAATTTGGTCTACTATATTAATATTAAAAATAATTAAAGATTAATGAATATTATTAATTTTTAATATTCATTTTTGAAGTTTAAAAAATAAATAAAACCTAGTAAATTTCATTTGTTCATAATAATTAAAATATAAAAAATAAGATTTTAAGCGTTAACAATTGTTAACAATTTGTTAATAATGGTAACAGTTTACTAAAAACTACAATATATTACATTTTATATTTGTATAATAACAACTAGAAACTGTAAGTTTTTATAACCTTATGGCATGTATAATTAATTGGATTGCTATGATAAAAATATAAATTTCAATACCTAGGTATGAATAGAAAAAATATATGCATAAAAACTTTAATTATTATTGAAAATACTAGTTTTGATAAGCTTTATAGTAAACTAAAAAAATAAGAAAGAGGGATTTTATGTTACTAAATGTAGATGGCTTTACAAGTAAATTACATGAATACTCACTTACACCATATCAACAAGATATTTGGATAAAGCAGCAAATATATCCTAAGAATGCACTTTACAACATTGGAGGATATATGGAAATAAAGGGAAAGATAGATTTAGATATCTTCCAGAAATCCATAAATATATTAATAGAAGAAAATGATGCACTAAGAATAATGATTAATGAAGTTAATGCAGAACCTACTCAAAAGTTTTTATCAAAATTAAATTATACTGTACCTTTTCATGATTTTTCGAAAAAAGAGAACTCAGAGGAGTATGCTCTACAGTGGCTACAATCAGAAATGACAAAGCCTTTTGATCTAAATAATAATATTCTTTTTCAATTTGAATTAATAAAAGTTAATACAAATTTATATTATTGGTTTACAAAAATCCATCATCTAATCGCTGATGGATGGACAATCTCTCTTATAAACAAAAGAGTTATGAAAATATATAACAGTCTTATAAAAGGAAATCTTCCAGAGGGAGATAATTTATGTTGCTATAAAAATTTAATACTAAAAGATAAAGAATATTTAGATTCTAAAGAGTATGAGAGAGATAAGATTTATTGGAAGAAAAAGTTAGAAGTATTACCAGATCCTCTTATCAAGGAAAAAATAGATACAGAGGATGATATAAATAACTATATAGTAAGTTCTAGGAAAACACTAACTATAAAACGTTCAGCTTATAATAAAATAATAAAAATTAGTAAGGAAAATAATTGTTCTGCTTTTCATTTTATTTTAGGAACAATGTTTACTTATTTTTCAAGAGTTTATGACAAAGAAGAACTTATAATTGGTGTACCAGTATTAAATAGAAGAAGTGATAAACATAAATCTACAGTAGGACTTTTTGTTAACTTATTACCATTAAAGATAGAAATTGATAATAATTTAAAATTTATAGATTTTGTTGTAAATATAAAAAAAGAATTAGTTGAAAGTTATAAACATGAGCAATTTCCTTTAGGACATATAGTTAGAGAAGTCTATAGCAATAATGGTTATGAGAAAAACTTATTTGATGTAGTACTTTCTTATCTAAAGCATGATTATTCTCAAAAGTTTTCTGACTATGAAACAGAGTACAAGCTACTTGCGAATAGATGCGAAAGAAATGCACTAACGATTTTTGTGAGTGATTTTGGAGATGAGAAAGATATAAATATAGGTTTTGATTATCAGCTTAAAGTATTTGATGAGAGTTTTCCTATTGATAGTGTTATTTCACACTTTGAAAACTTATTGTATCAACTTGGTAATAATCCTTATAATCGTCTTTGTGATATAGATATTATTACAAAGGATGAAAAAAGAAAAGTTTTATATGATTTTAATAATACAAAAACTGAATATCTAAAAAATAAAACAATACATGAACTGTTTGAAGAACAGGTGAAAAATACGCCTAACAATATAGCAGTAGTATATAAAGATAATCAGTTAACCTATAATGAATTAAATGAAAAATCAAATTATCTAGCAAAATTATTAAGGGATAAGGGCGTAAAAGTAGATACAATAGTGGGAATAATGGTAGAAAAATCCTTAGAAATGATAATTGGAATATTAGGAATATTAAAAGCAGGAGGAGCTTATTTACCTATAGATCCACAATATCCTAATAAGAGGGTAAAGCACATTATAAATGATAGTAATGTAAATATAATATTAACTAAAAATTATTTTATAAAGGATATAAATTTTAGTGGAGAGATAATAGAATTTGAAAGTGTAATAAATTCTATTGAGGGACTACCTAATTTGCCAAATATAAATAAGCCAGAAGATTTAGCTTATGTAATGTATACATCAGGTAGTACTGGACAACCAAAAGGAGTTGCAGTAGAACAGAAAAATGTAGTAAGGCTTGTAAATAATACTGATTATATTAAATTTAAAGAAAATCATAGAATATTACAAACAGGAGCAATAGTATTTGATGCTTCAACCTTTGAAATTTGGGGAGCATTACTCAATGGATTGCCATTGCATTTAATTAGTAACGACATACTTATGAACGCAAAAAAGTTAGAACAATATATTCAAAAGAATAAAATAAGCATTATGTGGTTAACGTCGCCATTATTTAATCAAATATCAAAAGAAAAACCAGAAATCTTTGAAAATCTAGAATATCTTTTGGTAGGAGGAGATGTATTATCAGCTAAACATATAAATAATGTGAGAAGTAAAAATAAGAAATTAAATATTATAAATGGTTATGGACCAACAGAAAATACTACATTTTCTACATGCTTTCATATTAATAAAGACTATGAGAAAAGCATTCCTATAGGAAAACCAATAGCTAATTCTACATGCTATGTTCTAAATAAATATGAGAGATTACAGCCTATAGGAGTTTACGGAGAATTATATGTAGGTGGTGACGGATTAGCTAGGGGATATATAAATAACGAAGAGCTTACTAAAGAAAAATTTATAGCTAACCCTTTTATAAAGGGAGAGCGAATTTATAAAACTGGTGATTTAGCGAGATGGCTGCCGGATGGAAATATAGAATTTCTAGGAAGAATAGATCATCAGGTAAAAATTAGAGGATTTAGAATAGAACTAGGAGAGATAGAATCGAAACTTTTAAAAAATGAGAAAGTAAAAGAATCGGTAGTTATAGCTAAAGAAGATGAAGAAGGTAATAAATATATTTGTGCTTATATAATAGGAACGGTAAATTTTACTGTTAAAGAGTTAAGAGAATATCTTTTAAAAGAGTTACCAGAATATATGATACCATCATATTTCGTACAGTTAGAATCAATGCCATTAACACCAAATGGAAAAATAGATAAAAAGAGATTACCAGAACCAGAAGGTGAAATAGACACAGGAGTAGAGTATGAAGGAGCAAGGGATGAAATTGAAAAGAAACTAGTAGAAATATGGGAAGATATATTAAATGTTGAGCATGTAGGAATAAATGATAACTTCTTTGAAATAGGAGGACATTCTTTAAAAGCTACATCTCTTGTAAATAAAATATGTAAAGAGTTAAATGTAGAAATTTCTTTGGGAGAAATATTTAGAAACACTACTATAAAAAGCCTTGGAAAATATATAAGGAATTTAGAAAAAGGTATACATTCGTCAATAGAAAATGTGGAAGAAAGTGAGCATTATGCATTATCTTCAGCACAAAAGAGAATGTATATACTAAATCAAATTGAAGACGTAGGGGTAAGCTATAACATACCAATGATAATGACAATAGAAGGTAAATTAAATATTAGCCAATTTGAAAAAACAATAAAAGAACTTGTAAAAAGACATGAATCTTTTAGAACAGCTTTTGAGTTAATAGAAGGGGAACCAGTACAAAAAGTATATGAAGAGGTAGATTTTAAAATAATCTATGATGAATTAAGAGAAAATAGAATAAAAAATAAAATAGAGAAATTTATACAGCCATTTGATCTTAGCAAAGCACCACTATTAAGAGTAGAACTGATAAAACTATCAAAAAATAAGCATTTATTTATGATGGATGCTCACCATATAATATCAGATGGAATATCAATGAGAATATTTATAAAAGAGTTTATTAGCCTATATGAAGAGAAGAAATTGCCAGAGTTTAGGATACAATATAAAGATTTTTCACATTGGCAAAATAACATATTAGAAACTAAAATCGTTGAAAAACAAAAAGAATATTGGTTAAACAAATTTAATGATGAAATACCTGCATTAAATATGCCAACAGATTATACAAGGCCTACTGTAAGAAGTTTTGAGGGTGATGCAGTAAATTTTGAAATAGAAAAGGAATTAGTAGAAGAGATAAATAAACTTGCAGCTAGAACAGGGACAACCTTATATATGGTATTATTAGGAGCTTATAATGTATTGTTATCTAAATATACAGGCCAGGAAGATATAGTTGTAGGAACACCAGTGGCTGGTAGAAGACATTCTGATTTAGACAATATAATAGGAATGTTTGTAAACACTGTTGCAATGAGGAATTATCCTAAAGGAGAAAAAAGTTTTAGAGAATTCTTAGAAGCAGTTAAAAAAACAGCATTAGAAGCATATGAAAATCAAGATTATCAATTTGAAGAGTTAATTAGCAATTTAGATATAGCTCGAGATCTTAGCAAGAATCCATTATTTGATGTGATGTTTACACTCCAAAATATTGATATAGGGAATATAGAAATTGAAGGATTAAAATTTAGCCCATATGAATTTGAAAATAAAATATCCAAGTTTGATATTACATTAAGCGCTATTGAATTAAAGGATAAAATAATTTTTAGCTTAGAGTATTGTACAAAGCTCTTTAAAAGGGGAACTATAGAAAGATTATCAAAACATTATATAAATATACTAAAAGAGGTAACAAATAATGTAGAAATAAAGTTATCAGAAATAGAGATTTTATCACTGGAAGAGAAAAAACAGTTAATTTATGGTTTTAATAATACAAAGACTAAATATCCAAAAGACAAAACAATACATGAGTTATTTGAAGGACAGGTAAAAAATGTACCTAACAATATAGCAATAGTATATGAAGATAAACAGTTAACCTATAGTGAATTAAATAAAAAATCAAATTATTTAGCAAAAGTATTAAGGGATAAAGGTGTAAAAGCAGATACAGTAGTAGGAATAATGGTGGAAAAATCCTTAGAAATGATAATTGGAATATTAGGAATATTAAAAGCTGGAGGAGCGTATTTGCCTATAGACACAGAGTATCCTCAGCACAGAATAAAGCACATTATAAATGATAGTAATGCAAAAGTGTTACTAAGTAAAAGTTGTTTTGTAGATGGAATAGATTTTAGTGGAGAAATAATAGATATAGAAAATTTAATAAATTCTGTTGAGGAATTACCTAACTTACCAAATATAAATAAGCCGGAAGATTTAGCTTATATAATATATACATCAGGCAGTACTGGACAACCAAAAGGAGTTGCAGTAGAGCAGAAAAATGTAGTAAGGCTTGTAAAAAATACTAACTATATAAAGTTTAAAAGAAATCATAAAGTATTGCAAACAGGCGCAATAGCATTTGATGCTTCAACCTTTGAAATTTGGGGAGCATTACTCAATGGATTGCCATTGTATTTAATTAATAATGATGTGCTTATGAGTATAAAAAAATTAGAACAATTTATTCAAAAGAATAAAATAAGTACTATGTGGTTAACATCACCATTATTTAATCAAATATCAAAAGAAAAATCAGAAATATTTGAAAAATTAGAATATTTATTGGTAGGAGGAGATGTATTATCCACTAAACATATAAACAATGTGAGAAATAGAAATAAGAAATTAAATATTATAAATGGTTATGGACCAACAGAAAACACTACATTTTCTACATGTTTTCATATCAATAAAGACTATGAGGAAAGCATTCCTATAGGAAAACCAATAGCTAATTCTACATGTTATGTATTAAATAAACATAGAAGATTACAGCCGGTAGGAGTTTATGGAGAACTATATGTAGGCGGTGACGGATTAGCTAGAGGATATATAAATAATAAAGAACTTACTAAAGAAAAATTTATAGCTAACCCTTTTATAAAGGGAGAAAGAGTTTATAGAACCGGTGATTTAGTAAGGTGGCTAGAGGATGGAAATATAGAATTTTTAGGAAGAATAGACCATCAAGTGAAGATAAGAGGATTTAGAATAGAACTTGGTGAGATAGAATCGCAACTTCTAAAAAATGAAAGAATAAAAGAAGCAGTAGTAATAGCTAAAGAAGATGGTGGAGGTAATAAATATATTTGTGCTTATATAGTAGGAACGGTGAAATTTAATGTTAAAGATTTAAGAGAATATCTTTTAAAAGAGCTACCAGAATATATGATACCATCATATTTCGTGCAATTAGAAACAATGCCTTTAACATCAAATGGAAAAATAGATAGAAAGAGATTACCAGAACTAGAAGGTGAAATAAATACAGGAATAGAGTATGAAGCGCCAAGGAATGAAATTGAAGAAAAATTAGTGGAAATATGGGAAGATATATTAAATGTTGATCAGATAGGAATAAATGATAACTTTTTTGAAATAGGAGGACATTCCTTAAAAGCTACATCTCTTGTAAATAGAATATGGAAAGAATTAACTATAGAGATTTCATTAAAAGAAATATTTAAAGATGCTACTATTAAAGGTCTTGCTGATTACATTGTGAATATAGAAAACAAAGAAACATCAATATTAACAAATGAAACTGATCTTTTGAAATTAGAAGAATTGTTAAATGAAATAGAAGATTTAGATGATGATAATGTACTGAGCTTAATATTATAATTATTTAAATTTATTCAAGCATATTGAAAAATAACTAGTCAGCATGAGTATAATAGCTTATTTTGTGATATATAGTTGTTGGAATTAATTGATAGAACATTATCAATAAAATCTAACATACTGTTAATGCAAAATACTTTATACATCTTTGACTAGTTATTTTATTTGAAATGTTTAAAGTTATAAATTTACACTGAGTTAAATTTTTATTATTTGTAATTGGAAAATAGGTAATCAAATATAAATGATTTGATCATAAGGAGGAGCTAATAAAGATGAATGATCTATTAAAAAGAATTTCAAAACTACCACCTGAAAAGCTAAAACTTTTGGAGAAACGCCTTAAAGAAAATAATATAGATATTAATAAAAATATTTTAGATATTAAAAAAAATAAATTTGAATCAATAGAACCTGTAGAAGATAGAAATTATTATTTGTTGTCATCTGCACAAAAAAGAATGTATATACTGAATCAAATTGAAAATGTAGGTATAAGTTATAATATACCAATGATAATGATAATTGAAGGAAATCTAAATATAAATCAATTTGAAAGAACAATGAAAGAACTTGTAAGAAGGCATGAATCCTTTAGGACAGCCTTTCAGGTAGTGGATGGTGAACCAGTACAAAAAATATATAAAAATATAGAGTTTGAGATAGCACATAGCGAAGCAAGAGAAGATGAGATAAAGAGCAGAATAGATGGATTTGTGCGACCATTTGATCTTAGTAAAGCACCACTTTTAAGAGTAGAGCTCATAAAAGTATCGACAAACAAACATCTGTTTATGATGGATACTCACCATATAATATCAGATGGAGTATCAACAGGAATATTTATAAAGGATTTTATTAATTTATATAAAGGTAAAGAATTACCAGAGCTTAGGATACAATATAAGGATTTTTCACAGTGGCAAAATAATATATTAAAAACTAAATCTATTGAAAAACAAAAACAATATTGGCTAGATAAATTTAAAGATGAAATACCTGTATTAAATATGCTAACAGACTATAAAAGACCTAACATAAAAAGTTTTGAAGGTGATGTAGTAAAATTTGAAATAGAAAAAGACTTAGTAGAAGAGATAAATAAACTTGCAGCTAAAACAGGGACAACCTTATATATGATATTATTAGGAGCTTATAATGTATTACTATCTAAATATACAGGTCAGGAAGATATAGTTGTAGGAACACCAGTAGCTGGTAGGGCTCATTCTGATCTAGATAATATAATAGGAATGTTTGTAAACACTGTTGCAATGAGAAATTATCCTAAAGGAGAAAAAAGTTTTAGGGAATTTTTAGAAGCAGTTAAAGAAACATCACTAGAAGCATATGAAAATCAAGATTATCAATTTGAAGAATTAATTAGTAAGTTAGATATAATTAGAGATCCTAGCAAGAATCCATTATTTGATGTGATGTTTACATTACAAAATATTGATACAGAAAATATAGAAATTGACGGATTAAAATTTAGACCATATGAATTTGAAAATAAAGTATCTAAATTTGATATTACATTAAGTGCTATTGAATCAAAGGAAAAGATAACTTTTGATTTACAATATTGCACGAAACTCTTTAAAAAAGAAACTATAGAAAGATTATCAAAACATTATATAAATATACTAAAACAAGTAACAAATAATGCAGAAATTAAATTATCAGAAATAGAAATTTTATCTAAAGAGGAGAAAAATCAACTACTTTATGATTTTAATAGTGATAAAATTGAATATCCTAAAGATAAAACCATACATGAACTATTCGAAGAACAAGTAAAAAGGACTCCTAACAATATAGCAGTAATATATGAAGACAAACAGTTAACCTATGATGAGTTAAATATGAAAGCAAATCAGTTAGCGAGAGTATTGAGAAAAAAAGGAGTTAAAGCTGATTCTATAGTAGGAATAATGGTAGAAAGATCTTTGGAAATGATAGTAGGAATATTAGGAATATTAAAAGCAGGAGGGGCGTATTTACCTATAGATCCAGACTATCCAAAAGAAAGAGTGGAGTATATCCTAAAAGATAGTAAAAGTAAATTGCTACTAACTAAGAAAAAAAGTTCAAGTAATATAGATTTTTTAGGAGAAACTATAGATTTACTAGATGAAGAATTATATAGATGTGAAAGAAATAATTTAGAAAGAATAAATAATTCCAAAAGTTTAGCGTATATTATATACACTTCAGGTTCAACTGGAAATCCTAAAGGAGTAATGGTAGAACATACTAGTGTAATTAATACACTAGTATGCATGGAGAAAAAGTATCCCTTAGGACATGAAGATACTCACTTGTTAAAAACCAAATTTACATTTGATGTGTCAGTAAGTGAATTATTTGGCTGGTTTGTAGGAAGTGGTAAGCTTGTAATAATGAGTAGTAATGAAGAAAAGGATATAAATGCTATTATTAATTTAATAGATGAACATAAAGTAACACATATTAATTTTGTACCAGCTATGCTAAATGTGTTTATGGAAAGCATAGGAGATGATTTAGATAAAATAAACAGTTTAAAATACGTGTTTGCTGCAGGAGAGGAATTAAAAACAGATATAGTTTCTAATTTTTATAGTAAGTTTAATACTATAAGATTAGAAAATCTATATGGACCAACAGAAACTAGTATCTATTCATCTAGATATTCAGTAGATAAAAATTTAAAATATATTAGTATACCTATAGGAACACCTATTGAAAATACTCAAATATATATTATGAATAATAATGAACTAGCACCAATAGGAGTTGCAGGAGAATTATGTATATCAGGAGATGGTCTAGCAAGAGGATATTTAAACAAGCCAGAATTAACTGCAGAAAAGTTTATAGAAAATCCCTATAAGTCAGGTGAAAGAATATATAAAACTGGTGATTTAGCAAGACGGCTATCAGATGGAAATATAGAATTTTTGGGAAGAATAGATCATCAAGTGAAGATAAGAGGATTTAGAATAGAGCTTGGTGAGATTGAAGCACAACTTCTAAAGAAGGAAAAGATAAAGGAATCAGTAGTAATAGCTAGAGAAGATGAAGAAGGTAATAAATATATTTGTGCTTATATAGTAGGAACAGTAAATTTTACTGTTAAAGAGTTAAGAGAATGTCTTTTAAAAGAGTTGCCAGAATATATGATACCATCATATTTCGTACAGTTAGAAACAATGCCATTAACACCAAATGGAAAAATAGATAGAAAGAGATTACCTAAGCCAGAAGGCGCAATGGATATAGGCATAGAGTATGAAGAAGCAAGAAATGAAATTGAAGAGAGTTTAGTAAAAATATGGGAAGATATATTGAAGGTCGATGTGATAGGAATAAATGATAACTTCTTTGAAATAGGAGGACATTCTTTAAAAGCTATGTCTCTTGTAAATAAGATATGCAAAGAGTTAAATGTAGAAATTTCCTTGGGAGAAATATTTAGAAACTCTACTATAAAGAGTATGGGAGAGTATATAAGAAATTTAGATAAAAGTATATATTCTACAATAGAAATTGTAGAGGAAAAGGAATATTATCCATTATCCTCTGCACAAAAAAGAATGTATATACTAAATCAAATTGAAAATGCAGGTATAAGTTATAATATGCCGATGATAATGACAATTAAAGGTGAATTAAATATAAATCAGTTTGAAAAGGCAATGCAAGAACTTGTAAGAAGACATGAATCTTTTAGGACAGCTTTTGAATTAATAGAAGGTAGACCAGTACAAAGAATATATAAAAATGTGGAGTTTGAAATAGCTTATAGTGAATTAGGAGAAGGTGAAATAAAAGATAAAATAGAGAAATTTATACAACCATTTAATCTTAGTAAAGCACCACTTTTAAGAGTTGAATTGATAAAACTATTAAAAAATAACCATTTATTTATGATGGATACTCATCACATAATATCAGATGGAATATCAACGGGAATATTTATAAAAGAATTTATTGCACTATATGAAAATAAAGAATTACCAAAGTTAAGAATACAATATAAGGATTTTTCACAGTGGCAAAATAATATATTAAAAACTGAATCTATTGAAAAACAAAAAGAATATTGGCTAGGTAAATTTAAAGATGAAATACCTGCATTAAATATGCCAATAGACTATATAAGACCTGCTACGAAAAGTTTTGATGGTGATTTAATAAAATTTGAAATTGAAAAGGAATTAAAAGAAGATATAAATAAGCTTGCAGCTAAAACAGGGACAACTTTATATATGGTATTACTAGGAGCATATACCATATTATTATCTAAATATACAGGTCAGGAAGATATAGTTGTAGGAACACCAGTAGCAGGTAGGGCACATTCTGATTTAGATAATATAATAGGAATGTTTGTAAATACCATCGTAATGAGGAATTATCCTAAAGGAGAGATGAGCTTTAAGGAATTCTTAGAAACCGTTAAGGATACTGCATTAGAAGCATATGAAAATCAAGATTACCAATTTGAAGAACTAATTAGCAATTTAGATATAAATAGAGATTTTAGTAAGAATCCATTATTTGATGTGATGTTTACATTGCAAAATATGGACATAGAGAATATAGAAATTGATGGATTAAAATTTAGTTCATATGAGTTTAAAAATAGGATATCTAAATTTGATATTACATTAAGTGCTATTGAAATAAAGGAAAAGATAACTTTTAATTTAGAGTATTGTACAAAACTCTTTAAAAGAGAAACTGTAGAAAGATTATCAAAACACTATGTAAATATACTAAAAGAAGTAGTAAATAATGTAGAAATTAAATTATCGGAAATAGAAATGCTATCAAAAGAAGAAAAGAAACAACTGCTTTATGATTTCAATGCTACAAATGCTAAATATTCTGAAGATAAAACTATATATGAACTATTTGAAGAACAGGTAAAAAATACTCCTAACAATGTAGCAGTAATATGTGAGGAGAATAAGCTAACCTATAGAGAATTAAATGCTAAAGCAAATCAGTTAGCAAGAGTATTGAGAGCATGTGGAGTCAACGCTAATTCTGTAGTCGGAATAATGCTAGAAAGATCTTTAGAAATGATAGTAGGAATAATAGGGATATTAAAAGCTGGTGGAGCATACTTACCTATTGAATCAGAATATCCTAAAGATAGAATAGAATATATGATACAAGATAGTAAAGTGGATATATTACTTACACGTCACAAATTATTAAAGAAAATAGATTACAGTGGAAAAGTATTAGATGTATATGATAAGAAAATTAATTTACAGAGTGAAGAAAATTTGAAGAAAGTAAATACTTCACAAGATTTAGCATATATGATTTATACTTCTGGATCTACTGGAAAGCCAAAAGGAGTAATGATAGAGCATAAAAGTGTGGCAACTATGCTTCAATGGAGAAGAAAAGAATATAAGTTAAATTCTATGGATAGTGTACTTCAGTTATTTTCTTATGCTTTTGATGGATTTGTAACAAGTTTTTATACACCAATTATCTCTGGAGCAAAAGTAGTTATTTTAACTGATATTGAAGCAAAAGATGTATTTGTGATAAAAGATAAGATATTATCACATAATATTACACATTTTATAACAGTACCATCTATGTGCTTAGCAATAATGGACTCTTTGACTACAGAAGAAGCAAAGAGTTTAAGGATAATAACATTAGCGGGAGAAAATTTAACTTCTAAGGTTGTTGAAAGATGTAAAAGTATTAACAAAGAAGTTGAAATAGTTAATGAATATGGACCAACCGAAAATAGTGTAGTTACAACAATTATGAGAAATGTTGATGTAAATAAAAAAATAGCAATAGGCAAACCAAGAGATAATACAAGAATATTTATAGTAGATAAAAATAATAAGGTTCAGCCAATAGGGGTAGCAGGAGAACTATGTATATCTGGAGATGGTCTTGCAAGGGGATACTTGAATAAACCAGACTTAACAAGAGAAAAGTTTATATTAAATCCATTCGAGCCAAATATAAGAATGTACAAAACGGGAGATTTAGCAAGATGGCTATCTGATGGGAATATAGAATTTTTAGGAAGAATAGATCATCAGGTAAAAATAAGAGGATTTAGAATAGAATTAGGTGAGATAGAATCACAGTTGTTAAAAAATGAAAAAGTAAGGGAAACAGTAGTAATATCTAGAGAAGATGAAAATAATAACAAGTATATTTGTGCCTATATAGTTGGGGATAATGAAATTAATGCTAAAGAATTGAGAGAATATCTTTCAAAAGAGCTACCAGAGTATATGGTACCGTCATATTTTGTACAACTAGAAAAAATACCAGTAATGTCAAATGGAAAGGTTGATAGAAGAGCATTACAGAAATATGATAAGTTTATTGACATAGGTACAGTATATGAGGCACCAAGAAACTTTATAGAAGCTAAAATGGTCTCTGTATGGGAGGAAATACTAGGAATAGAGAGAATAGGAGTAAAAGATAATTTTTTTGACTTAGGTGGAGATTCTATTAAAGCAATTCGTATTGTATCTAAATTAATTGTTGATTTTGAAATAAAAATAAATGATATTTTTGAATGTAAAACTATATCTCAGCTGTCTAAAAGAGTTTCTTTTAAGAAAAATAATCTTAAGATGAAAATTGATTCTTTTAAAGAAGTAGCAGTTACTTTAGAAAATTCAAGCAACAGTTCAATTTGTGATAAAAAGTTAAATAGTAGTATTATGAATTATCGAGAGTTAAATAAAGCATATGAACAAATTCATGTTATTAAAAAAAGAAAGTACAAAAGCATTTTCTTAACAGGATCAACAGGATATTTAGGTATGCATATTCTACATGAATTATTGAATAATGATGATGTAACAATTCATTTACTTATAAGAGGGAAAAATAAAGAAGAAGCAGAAGAAAAGTTAATGAAAAATTTTGAATTATATTTTGGAAGTAATAATATATATGAGGTTTATTCAGATAAGATATCCATAATAAACGGAGATATAGCAAAATATAATTTTGGTTTGGAAAAAGAATTATATGAAGTTTTAGCTGAAACTGTAGATTGTATTATTAATTCTGCTGCTAATGTAAAGCACTATGGTCATTATGAGGATTTTTATGAGGTGAATGTAAAGGCTGTTGAAAGATTAATAGAATTTGCTAAATTTGGGCAAAAGAAAGATTTAAATCATATTTCAACTATTAGTGTAGGCTCAGAAAAAGTAGATAAGGAAGATATGTTATTTAGTGAATATAACGATGAATTAGAAAATCACATTGATAACTATTATATAAAGACTAAAATAGAAGGAGAGAGAGTTGTCCTAAAGGCAAGGGAAGATGGTATTAACACTAATATATTTAGAGTAGGAAACATTGTTTTTAATTCAAGAACAGGGGTATTCCAAAAAAATATAGATGAGAATGCTTTTTATTCACAGTTAAAATCTTATATAAATTTAGGAGCAATGCCAAAAATAAATTCAAGTTATGATTTTTCCTTTGTTGATTATGTAAGTAGGGCAATTATTTTATTATATGATAGAGCAGATTTAAAAAATGAAATATATCATATATTTAATCCTAATTCTGTAACTCCAATTCTAGTAGGGGATTTATTAAACAAATTAGAATTTTCAATTGAGATGAAGTCCTTTGAAGACTTTTTAGAATATGTATATGATAACTATAATAGGGAGGACTTAAGAGAGCATATAGACAATTTCTTAGTACATTCTAATATATTGAACAATGAAGAGAATAAAGCCTTTGTAAGTATATGCGAAAAAACTCAGATATTACTTAAGCAAGCAGACTTTATATGGCCAAGCTTAAATTTAGAGCATATGAATAAAATGATAGATTATTGTAGAAAAGTTAATTTTTTAGAATGATAATATACTATTATAATTTATCAATTCTTATAGAAAAGTTGTTTGAATTTTATTTTACTATGTGGTAAGAATAGATAAACAAATCATTTAAAAGAATAGTGAAAAATATTGAAGCAATAGAAGATTTTTTAATTCAAAGAAAGCACAAAGATATAATTTATAACTAATTAAAAACTTCTTCTGTTATTTTTTTAAGAGCAACAATGCTGTGAAAATAACAGAAGAAGTTTAATCATATTTTTATTATTTTCTCTTTAAAAGATTAATATAAATTGAGAAAAGGTATAGATAAAGGAAGTTGATTCAAAAAAATTTTATTTATTTTAGTGGGAGGCTCGAAGAAAAACTTGTCACTGTCCACTTGTCATTATAATTGCTTAATTTAAGATGTCCAGACATAGGAACTTCTTCACTAGATTCATTTTCAAAAGATTTTTTTATTAAAGTTCCAGTATATTCGTAATCATAGATACCTTCTTCAGAAGAATTAACTTTAATTAAAGTAACATCTTTTACTTCTAGTGTATATTTGTTTCTATGAGAACTCTCAAGTTGAGAAATTATAATTTTTTCGCTAATTGTTATTAAATATAAATTCTCTTCAAAATAATCTTTAATAGGGCTATGTAATTTATCAGCGGATTCTGCACTAGTTACACCATCTATGCCAAGCTTTGCATATAAATCTATGCGATCCTTATCAAAGGTATAATATTTGATTACAACATCTTTAGCGATATCATCAGGATTTATGGTTTCAGATTTTTCTTTTGTACAACCAATTAAAGAAAATGAAAATAAAATACACAATATTGATAAAAGTTTTTTCATATAAATACCTACTTTCCAATTTTATCATTTCTATTATATCATAATTTTGGAACAACTTGAAAATATTAAGGATAAATATTGGTGTATTTTACAAATATAATAAAAATTTAGGAAATATAAAAAAATTTGATTAAACTGTAAGAAAATATTTAAATAAAGTAAAAAATATATTATAATTAAGTTATTATACTAAAAATGTTACATAGTATTTATAAATTTAAAATTTATTTTATATAGAGTTTTATTATGATTGGAGGTAAAAAGATGACAGTAAAGGAAAGAATAGAACAGTTAAGAGTGTTAATGAGAGAAAAGAATATTGAGGCTTATATTATTCCTAGTTTTGACTCTCACCAAAGTGAGTATGTAGCAGAACATTATAAATCAAGAGCATGGATATCAGGATTTACAGGGTCAGCAGGTACAGTTGTTATCACATTAAATAGTGCAGGATTATGGACAGATGGAAGATATTTTATACAGGCGGAAAAACAATTACAGGGAAGTGGAATTGAATTATTTAAAATGGGACAACCAACAGTTCTAACTTATATTGAATGGATAAAGGAAAATGTAGAAAAAAACTCAACTATAGGTTTTGATGGGAAGGTATTTCCTGTTTCCTTATATAAGGATATGTCATTAAAATTTACTTCTAAAAAGTTTAAAATTGAAACAAGATTTGATTTAGTAGGTGAGATTTGGGAAGATAGACCGGCACTTCCATCAGAACAGGTATTTATTCATGATATTAAATATGCTGGAAAAACCAGAAGCAAAAAATTAAGTGAAGTTAGAGATAGAATGAAGAAAATAGAAGCTAATTATTTTATATTAAGTTCATTAGATGATATAGCATGGTTATTTAATATAAGGGGAAGAGATATAGATAAAAATCCTGTAGTTATTTCTTATGCTGTGATAGATGAAGAGAAAGCTTATCTATTTGTTGATTTATCTAAAATATCAAGAGAAATAGCAGAAGAGTTAAAAGGTGAAAGTATTGAAGTTAAGTCATATGAAGAGATAACAGAATTTATTGAAAGTATACCAGAAGATAGAGTTGTAACATATGATCCATCTAAAACCAATGTAATGATTTTAGATGCTATAAGATCTGATATTAGTAAAATAGAGGAAGTAAATATAACAACTAAATTAAAAGCGATAAAAAATAAAATAGAAATAGAAAATACAAGAAAAGCTACAATTAGAGATTGCGTTGCTGAAGTAAGGTTCATAAAATGGTTAAAAGAATCAGTTTCAAGAGGTGAAAAAGTAACAGAAATATCTGCTTCTAATAAATTAACTAGCTTAAGAGCTGAAGATGAATTATTTATAGAACCAAGTTTTAATACAATAGCAGGATATAAAGAGCATGCTGCTATGATGCATTATAGTGCAACTCCAGAAACGGATTATGAATTAAAGCCAGAAGGTTTATTCTTAATTGATTCTGGTGGACAATACTATGATGGCACTACAGATATAACAAGAACAATAGTTTTAGGACCACTAACAGAAGAGCAAAAAAGAGATTTTACCTTAGTTGCTAGAGGTAATATTGGATTATCTAAAGCTAGATTTTTAGTTGGTACTGTGGGATGCAACCTAGATATACTTGCTAGAAAACCACTTTGGGAAGCGGGAATAGATTACAAATGTGGTACAGGTCATGGCGTAGGATATCTATTGAATGTTCATGAAGGACCACATGGAATATCTAGAGTTCCATCAAATGTTAAATTAGAGGTAGGTATGAATCTAACTAATGAACCAGGTGTTTATAAAGAAGGTAAGCATGGTATAAGATTAGAAAATACATTATTTGTAACTGAGGATGAAACAACTGAATATGGTGGAGAATTTTTGAAATTTGAAACTATAACATTTTGTCCTTTTGATTTAGATGGAATAATTCCAGAGATGATGACTGAAGATGAAAGAGAATGGTTAAATAATTATCATAAACAAACATATGAAAAGCTATCACCATATTTAAATGAGGAAGAAAAAGCATTTTTAAAATACGAAACAAGAGCTATATAAATAAGAAAAGAATTTCCTAAGTTTTTAGGAAGTTCTTTTCTTATTTATATACCAATTTCAAGATTAATTTATATGAAATAATTTTTAATTCTACCAATAAAACTAAAAAAATTCTTTATAAAAAATTTTTTATAATTAACGGAAGAATTTAATCTACTATAGAAAATAACAACGTAATTATTAATAAACATTATTTTATATAACTATAGACATAGAAAAATAAATATATTATAATAAAAATATAAATGAAAATGATTATCAGTATCATTGATAGAAGGTGAGAATTTATGATAAAGAAAAAAATTAAAAATAGATTAGTCGTATTATTAATTGGTTTATTAAGTTGTATAGTAATTTCAGCTATAGATAGGAATGTAAATGGAAAATTAGTAAAAGAAAATAATACTCCTAGCAAAGTTATTTTAATGAGTAGTAATTAATTTCTATAGTATAAAACTTTTAGCCTAGGTAAAAATAAGGCTGAAAGGAGTGAATAGTATGGATAAAACCAATAACAGCAATAATAAGGGTAAAAGAAGACAAAAGATAAATAACTTACCTAAAAATAAAGGAAATAAAAAGACTTCACCAAGATATGTAAATTTTGATGGTGAACCAACTGAATAAATAAAGTAGAAATCTCTTAGGATAATCCTTAAGAGGTTTTGTTTTTACTGTACATTTATAAATAGATGTATTATTTATATCCATAATATATAATAGAATTAATAGTAAAATCTGAAATATATTGATTAGGAGTGCACTATGGATAAGGTTATATTAAAGGATATAGAAAGATTAGAGAACTTTGGAAGACTAGATAAAGATATATTAATAGAAATTTGTGAGAAAAGTTACAAAACAAATTTTTATAGGGGACATCAACTCTTTATGGAAAGAGATATAGTAAATAATATTTATATAATTTTAAGTGGAAAAGTATCTTTATATAAAATATCAGAAGAAGGACAAAAGCGGGTAATATTTATATTAGGAGAAGGAAGTATAATAAATGATGTAATAATTGATAATGGAAGCTCTTCGGTAAATTGTGAGATTTTTGAAGATAGTGTTATTATGATAATTAATAAAGATGAATTACTAAAGCTTATGGAAAAATACTTTTCACTAACTAAAGTAGTTATAGAATCTATGACTAAAAAAATTAGAAGAACTTATAGACAACTAAAAAATACAGTGCCATTAAAAATTGAGAAAAAACTAGCAGCAAAACTTTGGAAGCTTTCAAAAGATTATGGAATAGATGGGGAAAAGGGCACAGTAATTGATATGACCATGACTGTTACATATCTTGCAAACATGTTCGGATGTTCAAGAGAAACAATGTCTAGAGCTATAAAAGTATTGGAAGATAAAAATCTCATAGCTATAAAAAATAAAAAGATAACAGTTATTAATAGAGAAAATTTAGCTAAATATTTTAAGGGTATGTGATAAAAATCACATACTTTTTTTTATATATCACTTAGAATTAGAGTGAGTAATAGGGAGATTATTGTTAATAATAGTGAATTAATTAACATAAATAGTGAGATTTTATATAAAATTTTCAAAATAAACTTAATATCCAGATGATTCAAAACATATTCTTATAATATTTAAAATTTCACTATAAAGAATAAAAAGTATAGGAGTGTACAATTATGGGAGTTATAATTTCTAAAGACAGGTTTAATGATGTGCTAAAAAACTTAAATGAAAAATATGAAATATATGCACCTGTAAACCTAAAAGGTAAGGGAACTTTTTCTGACACAGACAGAGTAAGATATGGATTAGTAAGTTCAATAGAGGAGATTGTAGTTGATGTAAAATCTCATTTTTCTTTTAAAGAAATATTACTGCCGATAACTCAAACTTTATTTTATTTTACAGAAGATCAATGGATTGAACCTAAAATTGATAGAAAAGAAATATTAGTATTTTTAAGAAGTTGTGATTTACAAGCTGTAAAAAGAATAGATGAGATATATTTAAAAAATGGCGACAAAGACCCATATTATAAGGCTATTAGAGGTAATGTAAAATTTATATTGATGGGCTGCAATAAAAGCTTTGAAAATTGCTTTTGTGTAAGCATGGGTACAAATAAAAGTGATAAGTATTATGCAGCAATAAATTTTAGAAATGATGTTGTAGAGTTAGATGTAAAAGATGAAGAATTATTGGTTTATTTTAATGATGTTGAAGGTAGAATTTGTGAAGTAAACCCGGATTATGTTACAGAAAATTCTGTAAAAGTTAATATACCAGAAAACTTAGATCAAAGAATTCATAATTCAGATATGTGGAAGGAATATAACTCAAGATGTATTAGTTGCGGAAGATGTAATTTTGCTTGCCCTACTTGTACATGCTTTTCAATGCAAGATATTTTTTATAAAGATAATGAGAAAACAGGAGAGAGAAGAAGAGTATGGGCATCTTGTCATGTAGATAATTTTACAGTTATGGCTGGAGGACATGAGTTTAGAAAATCGAAAAGTGAAAGAATGAGATTTAAAGTAATGCATAAGGTATATGATTTTAAGAAAAAGTTTGGATACCATATGTGCGTAGGTTGTGGAAGATGTGATGATATCTGTCCAGAATATATATCTTTTTCAAATTGCGTAAACAAGCTCAATGATGCTATGGAAGGAGAAAAATAAAAATGTCAAATATATATATGCCATTTAAATCTAAGATAATTAGCATAAAAAAGCATACAGATATAGAGTATTCCTTTAGAATGGAGTACTACGGAGATGTAAAGCCAGGCCAATTTTTTGAAGTATCACTTCCGAGGTATGGTGAAGCTCCAATATCTGTATCAGAAATAGGAGAAGGATATATAGAACTCACCATAAGAAGAGTGGGAGTTGTTACAGATGTAATTCATAGCTTTAAACCAGAAGATATCCTTTTCTTAAGAGGACCTTATGGTAATGGTTTCGATATAGACAACTATAAAGATAAAGAGCTTATAGTGGCTGCAGGAGGAACAGGATTATCTCCAGTTAAAGGTGTTATAGATTATTTTGCAGATAATATTGAAGAATGCAAAAATCTAACAGTATTAGTAGGTTTTAAAACTATTGATAATGTACTCTTTGAAGATAATATAGAAAGATGGAAAAAAACTTCTGATGTTACTATAACAGTAGACAGTGCAGAAGAAGGATATAAAGGAAAGGTCGGACTTGTTACAAAATATATACCAGACCTTAAGATAAATAATATAGATGAGGTTCAAGTAATAGTTGTAGGACCTCCAATGATGATGAAGTTTACTGTTTTAGAATTTTTAAAATTAGGAATTAAAGAAGAGAATATTTGGATTTCTCAAGAAAGAAAAATGTGCTGTGGAGTGGGAAAATGTGGTCATTGCAAGATAGATGACACGTATATTTGCGTGGATGGACCAGTGTTTAATTATATTAAAGGAAAAACTCTTATAGATTAGGGGGAAATATTGTGGATATAAATACTAAAAATTTAAAAAAGAATGCTTTTAGAGTTACTAAGCATAGAGGAAAAGTTGCCATAAGAATAAGAGTACCTGGTGGTCATATGCCAACTAAATACTTTACAATTTTAAATGAAATTGCAGAGAATTACGGGAGTGGTACAGTACATTTAACAACTAGACAGGGTTTTGAAATTCCAGGTATAGATATGAATAAGATGGATGAAATAAATAATTTAATTCAACCAATTATAGAAGGTTTAGGAATAAATCAGCTTAATCCCAATAAGGGATATAACGCAGCTGGAACTAGAAATGTATCTGCTTGTATTGGCAATAACGTTTGTCCTTTTGGGAATTATAATACTTCTGAATTTGCTTTAAAAATTGAAAAAGCAATTTTCCCCAATGACTATCATGTAAAAATTGCATTAACTGGATGTGCTAATGACTGTATAAAAGCGAGAATGCAGGATTTTGGAATTATAGGTATGACAGTACCTCAATATGAAAGTTATAGATGTGTTGGTTGTGAGTCCTGTGTTAAGAATTGTAAGAAAAGGGTTACAGGAGCATTGAGTTTTGAAAATTTTAAGGTAGTGAGAGATCATTCTAAATGTGTTGGTTGTGGAGAATGTGTTGGAAAATGTCCTACAGGTGCATGGTCAAGGAGTATAGATAAATATTATAAGCTAGTAATTATGGGCAGAACAGGTAAGAAAAATCCAAGAATGGCTCAAGATTTTATAAAATGGATAGATGACGAAAGTATAATTAAAATAATTCTAAATACTTATGATTATATTGAAGAGTATATTGATAAAGATGCGCCAGGTGGAAAGGAACATATAGGATATATAGTTGATAGAACAGGATATAGAGAATTTGAAAAATGGGCATTAAAAGATGTAAAGCTTCCAGATATTGCAGAAGTAACTGAAAATATTAATTGGTACTAAGTTTCAATAAAAAAACCGTGAGTAATCACGGTTTTTTATTAAGTCATCTTCAAAAAATAATAGACCAGTACATTAGCCTATTTTCCATCATACTACGCTCACAGAACCCGCACATAGCACCACTATGAGCAGAACCTAACGCCTTGTCTGATATGAGGCATATTCAAAAAAAATAGATAGTCAGTATGCTTATCTATTTTGTATCATACTGCGTCGTTAGGTTTTCATGATAGGTAGACTATCGTAAAAACCTATCTCCTTGTCTGATGCAAAATATATTTCGCATCTTTAACTAACTATTTTATTTCATATGCTTAAAATATACTAATATCTTTGGTTTATTATTTTTTTCATATGCCTAAAGTTCATTCTTTACTATACTTCCATTTATCATAACAAATTTAACTTTATTTCTTAAATCAAAAGGATGTCCATTGTAAATTACAATATCAGCATCTTTATTTACTTCTATAGATCCAACTCTATCATCTATTCCTAATACTTCAGCGGCATTTATAGTTATAGCTTTTAAAGCCTCTTCTTCATTCAATCCTTCTCTAGCAGCTAATGCAGCACATACAGGTAAGTATTGAAGAGGAATTACAGGATGGTCTGTCATAAGAGCAATTTTAAGTCCTGCACTATTTAAAATTGCTGGTGTTTCAAAAGTCAAATTCTGAAGTTCGAATTTAGATCTATCTGAAAGGGTAGGACCAACTATTATACCTTTTAAAGTTTCTTCTTTTAAGTAATCAACTATTAGATGACCCTCAGTACAATGCTCTAAAGAAATTTCTACTCCAAATTCTTTAGCAATTCTTATAGCTGTCAAAATGTCATCAGCTCTATGAGCATGGGCTTTAAGAGGAATCTCTTTTCTTATTACTTTTGCAAGAGCATCAAGTTTCATATCAAATTCTGGTGCTTTTTCATTTCCTTCAATAGATTTACGTTGTTTTTCAACATAATTTTTAGCTTTTATTAAGTTTTCTCTGAGAACTGCTGCAGTACCCATTCTTGTTGAAGGACATTTATTTTGTTTATTATAAACTCTCTTAGGATTTTCACCAAAAGCAACTTTCATAGCGGCACAGTCATCTATTATCATTTCTTCTAGTTTTTTCCCATAAGTCTTCATTATAGCAAATTGACCACCAATTACGTTTGCGCTTCCAGGGCCAGTAGCAACAGTTGTAATACCAGCTAATAGTGCTTCTTCAAAGGATTTATCTACAGGATTAATACCATCAATTGCTCTTAGATGAGGCGTAACAGGGTCAGTAGCTTCATTTCCATCTGCACCTTCAAAGCCAATACCATTTTCCCACATACCTACATGACAATGAGCATCGATCATACCAGGCATTAAAAAACCACCTTGTGCATCAATAACTGTAGAATTCTCAGGTATTTCTAAATCTTTTCCTATTACTACAATTTTACCATTATCAACGATAATTGCTCCCTTATCTAAAACTTCCTTTGTCATAGTGTGGATGTTAGCATTTTTAATAAATATCATAACATTATACCCCCATAATATTCTTTAAAATATACTTATTTTTATTTAACGGAACATTTTACAATTATTTATATGAATACATCTTCAAAAAAATAACAATTCAGTTATGTCAGACTATTTTTACCACATGCCTAAACAAGATATCTATTATTGCTTTTTTACTATATTTGTGAAATGTCTTGGTGGAATATAATTCTTTTTTATACCTTCAGTAACTATTAAGTAAGTAGCAGCTGTATCGAATCTAGCATCATGATAACTTCCACTACCTTCGAAAAGTTCTTTTGCTTTATCTCTAATTTGACTTCTTTCTATACCTAAAAATCTAATAACTTCTTCAAGCTTAGGATTTTTAATTCCACCTCTATTATTTATGAACTTACATATGTTTTTATAATAATTCATTGTGCAAAAAACATTTTTAGGAGCATATTCTATATCACAATATTCAAGTTCATGACATAGGAACTTTATATCAAAATTAACATTATGTCCAATTAATATATCGGCAGATAAAAAATCATTTACAAACTCTTCATAAGAATCTTCAAAGTATTTTCCATTACTTAATTGGTATAAATCTTCAGCAGAAAAACCATGAACCTCTTCAGCTTCAGGTTCAACATATTCTACTGCAAAGAAAACATTTTTACCTTCAGTCTTTGCAGGTTTCACGCTAGTATCTACAACTATATAAGATAGCTGGCATATATTTCCTGGAGTTATTCCAGTAGTTTCTGTATCAAAAAATATCATCTTCATATGTAAAAACCTCCTAAGTATACTAATATAATAATACAAATTAGAGAATAAATATAGAGTGAATATGATAAATTACTTGTAAAGGTTTAAATAAAAAATATTAATAAATATACAAAAAATTAATGTCTTATTTGTGAATTTTGTAATATAATGTTGAATAAAAGTTACTTTAATATAGGAGGGAATGGAATGGACGAATATATGATATACACTATCCCAAGAGAAAAACATAATGAAAAAGATTTAAAATCAATACTTAATGTTCATAAGGAAATTAAGTTTGTGTCCCTAGTAGGAGTAGATCTATTAGGTAATGACACTGACGAAAAAATTCCTGTAAAAAATTTTTTAGAAGATATACATACTTTTTTAAATGGAATGGCAGCACAGACAGACGGATCCTCAGTTGTTTTACCAGGTATAGCAAAATTAAATAATGCTAAAGTAGATATGAAGGCTGATTTAGATTGTAACTGGTTTATAGATTATAATTATGAAAATGTAGATGAAGAAACAAATAAACCTATAGGTACTTTAAGAATTCCATGCTTTTTATATCACGAAGGAAAAGCTGTAGATTCAAGAAATATTTTAAAAAGCACCATAACATTTTTAAAGCAAAATATTATGAAGTTATTGGAAGAGAATAAAGAAGCCCTTAGTTATTATGGAGTTACTTTTGATGAGGTAGAAGGAGTAGAGATAACTTCTGCTACAGAATTAGAATTTTGGGTAAAAAGCCCTAATGAGCTTGCAGAGTTAGAAGCATTATCTACTTCTCAAGCTTTAAAAGAACAATATTGGAAAAGAACAAAGGGTTCTGTAAGAACAGCTTTAGAGCAAAGCTTATTACTAATGGATAAATATGGACTAGAGCCTGAAATGGGGCATAAAGAAGTTGGAGGAGTTACAGCTAAATTATCTCAAAGTGGAGATTTAGTTCATGTAATGGAGCAGCTTGAAATCGATTGGAAATATTCTAATGCCATACAAGCTTGTGATAATGAACTATTTATTAGAACTCTTATAAAAGAAACTTTTAGAAGGAATAAATTAGAAGTTACTTTTGCAGCGAAGCCTATGGATAGTGTTGCAGGTAGCGGAAAGCACGTTCATATGGGCATAGTGCTAAAATTAAAAAACAATAAGAGAATTAACCTTTTTACATCAAAAGAAGGTGGATTCATAAGTCCAATAGGATATGGTGCATTGATGGGAATGCTTAAAAATTACGAAGTTATGAATCCATTTATATCTTCTTCAAATGATGCATTTAGAAGGTTAAAACCAGGATTTGAAGCTCCAGTTTGTATAGTTACATCTCTAGGACTAACTAAAGATGTACCTTCAAGAAATAGAACTATACTTATAGGATTAATTAGAGATAAGGGTAATCCTATGGCGACGAGATTTGAATTAAGATCTCCAAGCCCACGTACTAATACATATTTAACATTAGCAACTATGAATATGTGTATTCTAGATGGTATAAGATATGTTATTAAAAATAATAAAAATGAAGAAGAATTATTGAAGGAAATATCTAAAAAACCTGGAGAAGACTCACCGTATTTAGAAAAGCACAGATCCTATAGAAGTGAAGAAGATATATTTGAGGATTTTTCAGAAGAAGAAAGAGGAGAGTTTTTTGGAAAATCTCCAAGAACAGTGTATGAAAATATCATAGGTTTTGACAACTGTAAAGATAAGCTTAAAGTAATAACTGAAGGTAATATAATAACTGAAAATATAATAAATAGTTATAAAATAGCTATTTTAAATAAATATGCTATGGAAATAGAGCATAGAATAATCTTAAATTATATGGATGAAGTTAGAAACTGTAAAATACTTCATCATAATGAAATTGATTGTGATTTAGATAAGAGTAATTGGGAAGATATTAAACTTATTAGAGAAAATATAATGAAGGATACAAATGTTAGAAAAAGTATATTCTCAGAAATAAGAGAAGCTATTAATAACGAAGAGTATGATAAATTATCAGAGCTTCAAATAGTATTAGAAGAAGAAATGCAAAATTTAAGAGATAAATATCTATCATATTCAAGAAATTTGATAGATTTTCATATATAAAGTTCTAAAAATTATATTTAGAAAAGCTAGCTTGAAGCTAGCTTTTTTTCTAAACCTTTTACTACATCCTTATATTTCTGTTGTGATTTTATGCCATCTGGGGAATTTTCAAGTTGAAAACATCTTTCATTTAATTCATCCATTTTTTCTTTAGATAAGCTTCTTTCTGCAAAGCTATATATAGTTGAATTCTCTTTATTAATATGTCTTTGTAATAAGTCCGTATATCCTATGGCATTAGCTATTATATCTAATTTAGACTCTTCATTACCATTATTAAAATCTGAAATAGCTCTTTCTAAATTAACTACATATAGTCTTCCTAAATCATGCTCTACAAGCATACCCATAATAGGACCATTTTTTATTCTTTCGCCAAGAGCATCACCCATAATTTTAAATAATATAAGCTCTTCCTTATTATGATGATGACTATCAGCAAAATTTTTTATAAAATCTATACAGATATTAAAGTCTTCAACACTTACTGTATTTTCATTTAATATCTTAAGACATAATTTTCTCATTATTTTTAACATTCTTACAATAAGATTATGTTCCTCTACCATTAAATCGATCGCTTTCATAATAGTTACCTCCTAAGATTTTAATATTATTATTCTAATATAAAAATTTACTATTATATTTATAGGTTTATCATAAATTTTTATAAAATACAATATTAAATAAATAATATAGAATCTTTTTTATAATTTTATAAAAAATATTAAGTTATAATAAATTTAAAGAAGTGGATATGAAAAAACATATTAAAGTAAATTAATACAGTATAAATTCGTAATAAAATGAAGATAAGTTTATAAAATTAGGTATTTCAGTAGAAATTAATAAATCGTAGTATTTGAATATATGAATATAATGTGATATTCTAAATTTAAATACTTTATAGAAATTTTATATTATAAAAAATAATAATTTTAAGAGAGGCTGATAATCATGAAAAAAGTATTAGTGGTAGGTGGAGTTGCTGGAGGAGCTTCAGCAGCAGCTAGATTAAGAAGATTAGATGAAGAAATTGAAATTATCATGTTTGAAAAAGGCCCTTATATTTCCTTTGCTAACTGTGGACTTCCATACTATATAGGTGAGATTATAAAAGATAGGAATAAACTTATAGTTACAAAAGAAGAATTGATGAAAGATAGATTTAATATTGATGTTAGGAGTAATAGTGAGGTAATTGAAGTTAGCAGTGGAAATAAAGTTGTTAAGGTGAAAAATGGTGATAAAGTTTATGAAGAAAGTTTTGATTATTTAGTTTTATCACCAGGGGCTAAACCTATAGTACCTAAAATAAAGGGTATAGAAGATAGCAGAATAAAAACTCTAAGAAATATTCCTGATACTGATAAAATTAAAGCAGAAATAGACAGTGATAAAGTTAAGAAAGTCACTGTTATCGGTGGTGGATATATAGGCATAGAGATGGCTGAAAACTTAAGAGAAATAGGTTTAGAGGTAACTTTGGTGGAAGCTGCACCGCACATTTTAGCGCCGTTAGATGATGATATGGTAGTACTAATAGAAAAGGAATTGGAAAATAAAGGTATTAAGTTAATATTAAAAGATGGAGTTAAGGAGTTTAAAGGAGATGAAAATTCAATTACTGCTATACTAAATAGCAATGTAGCCGTTGAAGGGGATCTAGTGATACTTGCTATAGGAGTTACTCCAGATACAGAATTCTTAAAAAGCAGTGGAATAGAATTAGGAGCTAAAGGCCATATTTTAGTAGATCAGTATTTAGAAACGAATATTAAAGGTATTTATGCTGCAGGAGATGCGGTAGAAGTAGTAGATTTTGTAAATAAAAATAAAACCGCTATACCTCTTGCTGGACCAGCAAATAAAATGGGTAGGATAATAGCAGATAATATTTGTGGATATAAAAATCAATATAAAGATACTCAAGGAACTTCTGTCATAAAGGTCTTTGATTTAACAGCAGCATCTACAGGAAATAATGAAAGAACTTTAAATAAATTTAATATTCCATATAAAATAATATATGTTCATCCGAATAATCATGCTGCCTATTATCCTGACGCTACACAAATGACTTTAAAGCTAATATTCAATGATGAAGGAAAAATTTTAGGAGCGCAGGCAGTAGGATACGATGGAATAGAAAAAAGAATAGATGTTATTGCTACAGTCCTTAGGTTAGGCGGCACAGTTTATGATTTAACTGAGCTAGAATTAAGCTATGCACCTCCATATTCTAGTGCAAAGGATCCTGTAAATTTTGCAGGATATATAGCTGAAAATGTATTGTCTGGAAAAAGTCATATAGTATTACCTAGAGAGGTTGATGGAAGAGATAGAGAGAAAGTTGTTCTAATTGATGTTAGAACTAAAATGGAACGAGACAATGGTTATATAGATGGTTCAACCCATATAGATGTCAATGAGTTGAGGGATAAAATTTCTGAGTTAGATAAATCTAAGGAATATTGGATACATTGTGCAGTAGGGTTAAGAGCTTATATAGCAGAAAGAATGTTAAAAAACTATGGTTTTAATGTGAAAAACGTAACTGGAGGATATAAAAGCTATAAGGCAGAAAAATTTGTTCCTAAAAAGTTTATAAATAATCAAGAAAATCAATATTTCACTAAAATTAATCATAATAAAAAAGAAATTGCTTTAGATGTTTGTGGATTACACTGTCCTAATCCTTTAATTAATTTAGAAGAAAAAATAAAAGAACTAAACAGAGGAGAAATATTAACAGTAAAATCTTCAGATACTGATTTTCAAGATGATGTGAAAAGTTTTTGTGAAAGAAATAAGTGTAAATTAATCCATGTAGAAATTGATAAAGGTATTGTAACCGCTAAAGTAGAAAAGCTTTAATTAGAGATAAAGCCGTGACTATTTGTCACGACTTTATTTATATATATAGTAAAAATTAGTTTTAATACAAATATGATAGATAATAGGTACATAACAATTGAAATAGATTTCTTTTTATTTGAATTAATAAATAGATTTATTAGTACATTAAGAATTACATATGAAAGTATTTCTAATATCAATTTAAAAAGACTTCTATAAATTCCTTCTTTAGCGGAATTAGTACTATTGCTATATTATATTAATTTATAAATTAATATAATAAAAATTATACATATACCATTATTGGTATAATTTCTATATAATTATATATTTTATCACTTTCCACAATATCTTTTTCATTATCATATCCATTAAGACTTAATAGCTTATTTTCCATTAATTTCAGTCCCAAATCTTCATATAAATCTTTAGAATGTTCTTTTACTTCCTTATCAATAGAGTTTACTTTCCCAACTATAGTAACATATTTGTTTTCCAAACATTGAGAATATGCATTTAAATATTTGCTTTCTAGGTGAATAATGGCTTTATAACTATTAAATAAGGGCTCAGAAATATATTCCATGCAATGATTATCTTCAAGAGATGAATAAGTATCTTTTAAAAAATTTAAAAGAGCACTTTTATCAACCTTGCCTTCTAGTATATTTTCTTGTGGATTAACTATACTTTCTATCTCAAGTGTATTTATTAAATTTTGAAGTTTTTTTAGCTGAGAGCTTTTATGAATTCTACAACTTATTTGAATAGTATCGCCAATTTTAGCTTTTTCCAATGCTTGTATAGTAGTTATATTTTTTAATAATTTGTATTCGGTTAGTAATTGATGAAGTTTTACAAAAGTAGTAATGGGGCATGCAGTAACTTCCTCTAAAGTCAAATTTAGAAATCCTTGTAGTACTTGCACAAATGCAGTACCTTGGCTAATTTTACCACAGGTAAGTTCACTTAAAGGAACGTTGCTATTTATAATTATTTCTCTTCTATTTGCAACAACATCTATTTCTCTAAATCTTATAAAAGCAATTTTATACATGCTGACAATAGTATCATTATTTACATAAAGTGGAATAAACACATCACTCACTTTATTCACTCCTTTTAGTATTATAATAAATTCTATATTGTATTTATTACATTTAGAACAATTATTTGGGTTAAGAACATTATTTACATTAAATCTATTTAGAATTTTCGATAAAGTGATATAATATTTATGAAAGGGGGATGCATATGAAAATAATGATTGCATTGATACTAGGAATGATATTAGGCTATTTCATTCCATTGACAAAAAAACAAAAGGAAGTTAATGGAAAATTACAACAACTAGGTGTAGTATTTTTGCTATTTTTCATGGGAGCCTCAATTGGTGCGAATGAAGAGGTAATAAGGAACATAGGATCGATAGGATTGAAATCCTTTACGTTTTCACTATTAGCTTGTGCTTTTAGTGTAATAGTTGTGTATTTTTTAAGCAAAAAATTTTTTTGTGATAAAAAAGAAGCAATTCAAGCAGAAAAAGAAGCTATAGTTGAAAAATGTGAAGAGGGGGGAATGTAAATGACTATAATTGTTATAGTTTCAATGATCTTAGGCATCGGATTTGGATATTTTATATTCCCACAAAGTATAATAGAAAATTTAGATAGTATTGCATCTATCTGTTTATATGTACTTATATTTTTAGTAGGAATTGATGTTGGATCAAATAAGAAAATAATAAAAGATATAAAAGCTATAGGAATTAAAGTTCTCATTATACCAATAGGAGTTATTTTTGGCTCTCTAGTTGGAGGACTTATAAGTGGATTAATATTTAGAATGCCGTATAATGAAAGCTTAGCAGTAGCTTCAGGTTTTGGATGGTACAGCTTATCTGGAATTATGCTTACAGAACTTGCGAATGCACAGTTAGGTGCTACAGCCTTTTTATCTAATGTATTTAGAGAAGTAATTGCAGTAATATCCATACCTATATTGGCAAAAAGACTAAATTATTATTCCGCAATTGCACCATGTGGAGCCACTTCTATGGACACTACACTACCTTTAGTAGCAAAAGCTACAGACTCAGAAATAGCAGTAATAGCATTTATAAATGGAGTTATATTAAGCTCCTTAGTACCGGTTTGCGTTACATTTTTTTATAATCTTTAATTTAAGCAAGTAGATAATAAATAAGTTTTATTATCTACTTATTTATTTAAAAGAAAATTTAGCTTTGATATAATAAATTTATAGCAAGTTTTATAGCTTTTTAATCTATGAACAATAAAACTTATTATTGGAGAATATTTTGTAGTAAAAGAGTTACCTGCAACTATAGAATTAGAACTATAGATATTAAAATAGAGCTTTAGTTTTTAATGTAGGAGCAAATGTTATTATGAGAAAAGTTGAACCTTATAAATATAGAGCTTTGTATGATATATATCCTAAAAATCTTAAAAATGAAAAAGTTATATTAACTGAAGTAAAAGAGAAAGAAAATTTTATACATAGCATTAATAGAACAGTTTTTAATACCAAAGGAGATTTAATAAAGTGATAGGAGGAAATATATGGAGAGATATAGTGGGGGAGATTTTATAATTCATGATGAAATTTTAGAAAGTATTAATTATGGATTGGAAAAATCAAAAGATGTAAATTTTATTGAAAAATTATTAGATAAAGCTAGAGAAGGAAATGGACTTAGTTATAAGGAGGCAGCAGTACTTTTAAATGTAGAAGATGAGAAAATATTAAATAAAATATTTAAGCTGGCAAAAGAAGTTAAAGAAAAAATATATGGTAAGAGAATTGTAATTTTTGCGCCACTTTATGTAAGCAATTATTGTGTTAACAATTGTAAATATTGTGGTTACAAATCTTCAAATGAAAATTTTAGTAGAAAAAAGCTGACAATGGAAGAACTTAAAGAAGAAGTAAGAGTTTTAGAAGCTTTAGGACATAAAAGAATTGCATTAGAAGTAGGAGAAGATCCTATTAATTCACCAATTGACTATGTACTTCAATGTATAGAAAATATATACTCATTAAAATTTGATAATGGATCTATTAGAAGAATAAATGTAAATATAGCAGCAACTACTGTAGAAAATTATAAAAAATTAAAAGAAGCAAATATAGGAACATATATATTATTTCAAGAGACTTATCATAAAGAAAGCTATGAAAAATTTCATCCTAATGGACCTAAGCATGACTACGATTATCATACTACTGCAATGTATAGAGCTAGAGAGGCAGGAATAGATGATATAGGATTAGGAGTACTATATGGATTATATGATTATAAATATGAAACTATTGCAATGTTAATGCATGCAGAAAGTTTAGAGAAAGATACTGGAGTTGGCCCTCATACTATTTCTGTTCCAAGAATAAAGACAGCAGAAAATGTAAGTTTAGATAATTATCCATACTTAGTTAGCGATGAAGCATTTAAAAAAATAGTGGCGGTATTACGATTATCGGTGCCTTATGCAGGAATTATATTATCTACTAGAGAAGAAGCTAAGTTTAGAGATGAGGTAATTTCCTTAGGGGTTTCCCAAATAAGCAGTGGTTCTTGTACAGGAGTAGGTGGATACCAGCATCAAAAGGGTAAGCCACAATTTGAGCTAGGAGATAATAGATCTCCAATAGAAATTATAGAAAGTTTATGTGAAAGTGGATATATTCCAAGTTATTGTACTGCTTGTTATAGAGAAGGACGAACTGGTGATAGATTTATGGCATTAGCAAAGTCTGGCGAAATAAATAATGTGTGCCAACCTAATGCATTACTAACTTTAAAAGAATTTATTATAGATTATGGTAGAGAAAAAACAAAAATTTTAGGTGAAAATATAATAAATAAAGAATTAAAAGAAATGAAAAATGAAGGTATTAAAGCTTCTGTTATTGAAAAGCTTAATAAAATTGAAAAAGGTGAAAGAGATTTAAGATTTTAAGATAGAAGGAGTTTAATATTATGTTACAAACACCAAATTCAAATAGAGTTCATATATCTGTATTTGGAAGGAGAAATGTAGGAAAATCTACTCTTATAAATGGATTAACTAACCAAAATACATCTTTGGTTTCCGAAGTAAAAGGTACTACTACAGATCCGGTATATAAAGCTATTGAGTTTCATCCAATAGGCCCAGTGGTTTTCATTGATACTGCAGGTATTGATGATGAAGGTGGTATTGGAAAGCTTCGCATTGAAAAAACTAAAGAAGTTTTATTAAAAACTGATGTAGCTATACTACTTTTTGATGATGAAAGTTTTAAGGATTTTGAAATTGAAATACATTGGTATAATTTATTAAAAGAGAAAAACATTCCTGTGATTGGTGCTATAAATAGAAAGAATGTAAATTCTATAGATAAACATAATCTATCTAATATATTTGATATTAAAATTATGGAAATTAATGCCAGTAAAAAGGATAATTTAAATCAGCTAAAAGAGGAATTAGTAAAAATAATTTCTAAAACAGAAAACGACTTATTAATATTAGGGGATATTATTAAACCTAAGAGTAAAGTATTATTAGTAGCTCCACAGGACATTCAAGCTCCAAAAGGGAGATTAATACTCCCACAGGTACAAACTTTAAGAGATATATTAGATCATCATGGTATTCCTACGATAGTTGCTTTAGATGAGGTAGAAGAAGCTCTAAAGCTTTTAAATAATAAGCCTGATTTAGTTGTGGTAGATTCTCAAGTATTTAAAATTATTAATGAATTAATATCTAGGGATGTGCCATTGACTTCTTTTTCTATTTTAATGGCAAGACAAAAAGGAGACTTAAAAACTTTAGTAGATGGAGCAAAGACTATAGATAAGCTTAAAAGTGAAGATAAAGTATTAATTTCAGAGGCTTGTAGTCATCATAGCTTAAAAGGGGATATTGCAAGAGAAAAGATTCCTAAACTTTTAAGTAGCAAGGTTAAAGGAATAGAAATTCATAATGTAAGTGGAAGTGATTTCCCAAAAGATTTATCACAATATAAATTGGTTATACACTGCGGTTCTTGTATGTTTAATAGAGCTCAATTTATGTCAAGAATAAATTGCTGTAATAATATTAATGTATCTATAACTAATTTTGGATTAGCAATAGCAAAATTAAATGACATGTTAGATAGAGTTATAGAACCCTTTAAATTATAATGTAGACTAATGCATAATTAAGTAATATTGTATAGGATTTTAAAGACTAACAATTTTTATTGTTAGTCTTTAATAAAATTTCCGTAAATTTAACTATTATTTTTTACTATAATGGGTATGGAGAAGCTCATGAGATTTTTTACTATAAGGCTCTCCTAAAAACTCATCATAAAGTTTTATGATATATGGATTTTCATGAGATTTTCTTATAGACTTATTTTTATCCTCTTTATATAATGCAGCTCTACGTTTTTCAAGAATAGAAGTATCGTCTTTAGAATAAGGTTGACCACCTCCATTAATACAACCTCCAGGACATGCCATTATTTCGATTAAATGATAATTAGCAGTACCATTTCTAATTTTTTCAAGTAAGCTTCTTGCATTTCCAAGACCGCTTGCAATAGCTACATTAACATAAATATCTTTAATTTTTATAGTAGCTTCTTTAACACCGTCTAAACCTCTAACAGAAGTAAAGTCTAAATTTAAAAGTTCTTCTTTAGTAATCCATTCATATGCTGTACGTAATGCAGCCTCCATAACTCCACCGCTAGCACCAAAGATTGTACCAGCACCAGTAGATTCACCTAATGGATTATCAAAGATATCTTCATCTAAGGATGTTAAGTTAATTCCAGCTTCTCTTATCATTTTTGCCAGTTCCCTTGTACTAATAACAATATCAACATCTGGAATTCCATTTCTAGACATTTCTGGCCTTGAAGCTTCATATTTTTTAGCAAGACAAGGCATTACTGAAACAACTACTAAGTTTTTAGGATCAATATTCATCTTCTCAGCCCAGTAGGTTTTAGCAATAGCTCCCCACATTTGTTGAGGAGATTTACAGGTTGAAGGTACGTCTAATAAATCGTGGAATTGATGTTCAAAGAATGAAACCCATCCAGGGCAACAACTTGTTAACATAGGAAGTTTTCCATCATTTTTAAATCTATGAATAAATTCAGAAGCTTCTTCCATAATAGTGAGGTCTGCACCAAAATTAGTATCAAACACATAATCAAAACCAATTTTTCTTAGCGCTGAAACCATTTTTCCTGTAACAGGGTTATCATCATCTATACCAAATTCTTCTCCTAGTGCTGCCCGTATTGCAGGTGCCGTTTGAACGACTACAATCTTATTCTTTTGATTTATTGCTCTCCAAACCTTTGAAGTGTTATCCACTTCAGTTAGTGCACCAGTTGGACAAACAGAAACGCATTGACCGCAGAAAGTACAGCTTGTCTCTGTCATAGGTTCGCCAAAAGCAGGAGAGATAACAGTTTGAAATCCTCTTTCTACAGCACTCAATACCCCTACAGTTTGAACTACATCACACATAGTGGTGCATCTTCTACACAATATACATTTATCTAAATCTCTAACAATTGAATTACTTGATGTATCTAAGGGATAAGTAGACATCTCGCCAAAGTAGGGTATTTCCCTTATACCTAAATCAGCTGCCAATTTTTGAAGTTCACAATGCATGCTTTTATGACAAAGCAAGCAATTTTGTGGATGATCTGAAAGCAATAATTCCACTACTGCTCTACGAGAAGCAATTGCTCTAGCAGTATTAGTTTTTACTACCATACCATTTTGGACTATTGTGGAACAAGCTGGTGCAAGATTTCTTCTTCCCTCTATTTCAACTACACAAACTCTACAGGAAGCAGGTTGGTTTTTTGTTTTATCATCATGCAATTTTAAATAACATAAATTTGGTATATTTATATTAAGTTTTTTAGCAGCATCTAGCACTGTTGAACCTTCTTGAATAGATACATCTATATCGTTTATTTTAAGTGAAACTAAACTCATTTTTATACCCCTTTTCTATATTATTTAAGGACAATAGCATCAACGGGACAACTTGTCTTACAGTTACCACACTTTATGCATTTTTCTTGATTTATGCTATGACGAACTTTTACTTTACCAGAAATACAATTTACTGGACATTGCCTTGCACATTTAGTACATCCTATACATTTATCTGTAATTACATATTTAAGTAAATCCTTGCAAACTCCTGAAGGACAAGTTTTATCAAATACATGAGCTTCATACTCATTCATAAAATATTTCATAGTGCTTAATATAGGATTAGGCGCAGTTTGTCCAAGACCGCATAATGAGGTATCTTTAATAATCTCTGAAAGTTCCTTTAATCTTTCAAGAGTTTCAGCATCGCCTTTTCCTTTAGAAATTCTATCTAACATTTCCAATAAACGAGTAGTTCCAATTCTACAAGGAGTACATTTACCACAAGATTCCTCTCTTGTGAATTCAAGATAAAATTTCGCTATATCTACCATACAATTATCTTCATCCATAACTATCATTCCGCCGGAGCCCATCATTGAGCCAATAGAATTTAAGGATTCGTAATCTATAGGAGTATTAAGATATTGAGCAGGAATGCATCCACCAGATGGACCACCAGTTTGTACTGCTTTAAACTTACGGTTGTTTTTAATACCTCCGCCAATGTCATATATTATTTCATTCAATGTTGTACCCATTGGTACTTCAACTAGCCCAACATTATTTATTTTACCTGCTAACGCAAAAACTTTAGTGCCTTTAGAGGTGGTTGTACCAATTTTATTATACCAATCAGCACCTTTGTTTATAATTACAGGTATAGAAGCAAGAGTTTCTACATTATTAACGCATGTTGGTTTACACCATAACCCTGATTCGGCAGGAAAGGGAGGTTTATTGGTAGGTTCTCCTCTTTCACCTTCAATAGAGTGAATTAATGCAGTTTCTTCACCGCATACAAAGGCACCAGCACCATATTTAATTTGTATGTCAAAGTTAAAATCAGTATTTAAAATATTTTTCCCTAATAATCCTAATTCTCTTGCTTGCTTAATTGCAATTTGCAATCTACTTATAGCAAGAGGGTATTCAGCTCTTATATAAACACAGCCAATAGAAGCTCCAATTGCATAAGCGGCGATTGCCATTGCCTCTATAACACTATGAGGATCACCTTCTAATATAGAACGATCCATAAATGCTCCGGGATCACCTTCATCTGCATTACAAATTATATATTTTTCATCAGATTTATAATTTTTAGCCATATGCCATTTTTTACCAGTAGAGAAGCCACCACCACCTCTACCACGTAGTCCAGAATCATTAATTATATTTATAACCCCATCTTGACCCAATTCTGTTAAAGATCTTCCAAGAGCAAGATATCCATTTTCAGCAATATATTCTTGTATATTCTCAGGATCTATTAATCCACAATTCCTTAAAGCAATTCTTACTTGCTTTTTATAAAATGTCATTTCATCCTGTGTTCTAACTTTTTTACTTATGGTAGGCTCCTCATATAATAATCTTTCTATGATCTCACCATTAACTAAATGAGATTCTACAATTTCTCTAGTATCTTTTGGAGAAACATGAACATAAAAGACATCATCAGGAGTAATCTTTACTATAGGACCTTTTTCACAAAATCCAAAACAGCCAGTTGTAGTTACAAAGATCTCTTTTGAAAGACCAAAATCTTTAATTTCTTTAATTAGATTTTCTTTAATTAGATCACTTTCAGCAGATTTACAACCAGTTCCACCACAAATTAATATAACTTTTCTATATTGATCTTTACTATAATTATAATTGTCACAGCCAGTAGATTTTCTTATATTTAATAAGTTTTTGTTATCATTATGAATTTTTTTTAGTTCTTCAAATGAAGCTATTTTATTCAAGATACCGCCTCCTAATTAGTATATTCCCTAAGGATTTGTGAAACCTTGTCCACTGTTACATGACCATAAACTTTATCATTAACAGATACCACAGGTGCAAGTCCACAAGCTCCAACACATCTTAAAGAACCTAAAGTGAATTTCATATCTTCTGTAGTCTTACCACAAGCTATACCCAACTGATTTTCAAACTCCTTTAGAACGTCACCAGCACCTCTAACAAAACAAGCAGTACCTAAGCATACATTTATGACATACTCTCCCTGAGGCTGAGTTTTAAAAAATGAATAAAATGTAACTACCCCAAATACTTTAGAAGCAGGAATGTCCAGTTTTTTAGAAACAAAAAGCTGAACTTCTTCAGATAAATATCCAAATATACTTTGTGCTTTGTGCAAAACTTCTATAAGTGCACCTTTTTTATTAGGAAGTGAGTCTATAAATGTTTCTAACTCTAAAAATTTTTCATCTTTTTCATAACAACAGCACAATTAAAAAACCTCCTTATAATTTAATTAATGTTATCTTTTTAACAATAAAATATGAAATCTTTAAAAAATAGCATATTTCATTACGTAAAGAATTTAGAATATGTAATATACTATGACGGAACATTTAAAATATTATGAAAATTAATTTAAAAATATTATATATTATGAATAATTAAAATGTAAAGTTTTTTATAGATGATAAAATAAATTTTTAGATAATAAATTAAAACTTCAAAAGTATCTATGATATAATTTATATAAAATACAAAGGAGGGGATGGCATGATTTATAATTTTGATGAAAGTATAGATCGAAAAAATACAGGATGTGTTAAATTTGATGGGTTAAAAGAACGATTTGGAGTAGAAGATTTAATTCCTATGTGGGTTGCGGATATGGATTTTCAAGTAGCTGAACCTATAATTAAGGCTATAAAACACAGAGCAGAGCATCCTATATTAGGATATGCTAAGTTTGAAGATAGTTATTATGATGCTATAATTTATTGGATGAAAAATAAGCATAATTGGAATATAAAGAAAGAATGGATATGCTTTACTCCAGGCGTTGTTTCGGCACTAAATTATGCAGTTCAAGCATTTTCCTCCCAAGGAGATGAAATAATAATACAAACGCCGGTATATGCACCATTTTCAAAAGTAATTAAATTTAATGGAAGAACTATTGTTAATAACCCATTAAAGTATGAAAATAATAATTATACTATGGATTTTGATGATTTAAAAAGAAAAATAACTCCAAGAACTAAGTTGTTATTTTTATGTAATCCTCATAATCCAGTAGGAAGAGTTTGGACTTTAGAAGAGTTAAAGATTTTAGGTGAAATATGTATAGATAATAATATAATTATAGTATCTGATGACATACATTTTGATTTAATATACAGTGGATACAATCACACAGTAATTGCTTCAATTAGTGAAACTTTTGCACAAAATTCTATTATTTGCACTGCTCCAAGCAAAACTTTTAATATTGCAGGATTACAAGTTTCTAATATTATTATTCCAAATAAAGAATTGAGGAAAAGATTTAAGGTTACTTTAGAAAATAATGCTGTATTTGGTGCAAATGTATTTGGGATAGAGGCTTTAAAAGCATCATACTATCATTGTGATGATTGGTTATCTCAATTAATGATATATTTAGAAAAAAGTTTAAATTATATAATAGATTTTATTGAAAATTATATACCAAAAATAAAAGTTATAAAACCACAGGGAACTTTTATAATTTGGCTAGACTGTTCTAATTTAAACATGAATGAAAAAGAAATTAAAGAATTTTTTATTAGAAAATGTAGACTAGGTCTTGATGAAGGAAGTATATTTGGGCAAGAAGGAAAATATTTTATGAGAATGAATATAGCATGTTCTAAAAAAATTATTGATGAAGCTAAATAGAATTAAAAAAGAAGTTGATAAGTTAAAATAAAATTTTATTATAATTTTTGTATATATAAATAATAGAAACATATTAAGGAAATATATAATTATTAATAATAACTCAGATGACAAAAGTTCTGAAAAAATTGTAAAAATAATCATAGATTAATATAAGTAAAATGGTTCTTCTATAATTTTAAGAAGAGCCTTTTATTTATGTAAAAAATATGTTATTTTAAACTTATTTTTATATTTAAGGAGTGACGAATCAGGCAAATTTCGTAAAATTAGTTAACATAATTAAAATTAAGAACATTAAATTTTAAAGTAAACTAGAATATGAAATAAACATTAAATTTATAAGATATTAATAAAAATTGTTAATTAAATCCAAAATTTATCATAAATGTAATATAATTATGAAATTTAAATTAAAATATATAAGAGGGATATCAACAATCTAATTTTAACTTTTAAAATTTCATTTAATAGTAATGTTTTAAATTTAACTTTTTATAGCTAATTTTATAAAATTACCAAGGCGTATTTTAGATGAAAGTAATCATAAACGCTATATTATATGATTTTGAAAGTTTTAAAAATAAATCATATGTATTATTTGAAAATAAGATAATAAAAATTCATCTATGGAAGAGTCTTTAATAAATGAAAATATTAAAGAAATATTAAAACAATTGTGCTGGAATTTAGATAGCAAGCTTACAAAAGAGGAGTGACTTTATAGTACTTTGATTTATATTGAATAGTATAGAAAATAGTATTAAAGCCATTTTCACTTATCATGTTAGAAGTAGGGATATATTTATAAGAAATTAGGTATGATTTGAATGGATACTTTAACGACTTTAAATTATAATAATTATACTTTTTATAAAGAAGATTCTATTTTACTGAATAATACTGTAAAGATGAAATTTTAACTAATAATAAATTAGTTAATTTAGGAGATAATAGTAAATTTTAAAATTTACTATTATAGAAGTAGATTGTGAAAGAAAATTTCATGATATAGATATAATTAAAGATTGTAATAGGATATTGAAAAAATATAGAAGTTTATATATAGAATTCTAATATAGAGTGTTGTGGAGGTGTAATTTTGAGCAAATATATAAGCACTCCAATAAATAGATTTGATGCAAAAGAGAAAATAAGTGGTGAGGCTAAATATATATCAGATATTAAATTAGAGAATTCTTTATACGCAAAAACCTTAAGATTAACTAAAGCAAGAGCAAAAATAGTAAATATAAAATATCCGACAATGCCAGAGGGATATTTTATAGTTGATAAAAATGATATAGCTGGAAAAAATAGAGTAAAAATAATGTTTTATGATATGCCTTTTTTTGCTGATGAGATAGTTAATTATATAGGAGAGCCAATCACTCTTATAGTTGGCAAAGATAAAGAGAAAATATTAGATATTATCAATAAAATAGAAATTGAATATGAGGAAATGGAACCTATTTTTACTATAGAAGAGAGTGAGAATAGTAAAGATAAAATTCCTATATATAAAGATGATAATTGTTTTGCAAATTACTCCTATAAAAAAGGAACTATAGATAGTGCTTACAGTTCATCTCATAAGGTGTTTAGCAGAGAATATAAAACTGGATATCAAGAGCATGTATATTTAGAGGCTCAAGGTATTGCTGCTACTTATGATGAAGAAACTCATAAAGTTACTGTTATTGGATCAATGCAATGTCCTTATTTTGTAAAAGATGTAGTAATTGAAGCTATGGGATTAGCTGAAGATAAGGTTCAAATAATTCAATCTACAACTGGGGGAGCTTTTGGAGGTAAAGAAGAATATCCTTCATTGACAGGCGGTCAAGTGGCAGCGGCTGCTATGAAAGCAAAAAAACAGTAATACTTATTTTTGAAAGAGATGAAGATATAGAATGTTCAACTAAAAGGCATCCATCAAAAATCAAATTAACTACTTTAGTAGATGAAAATAATAAAATTATAGGAATGGATGCAGATATAATTTTAAATGGCGGTGCTTATTCAGGGCTTTCAAACATAGTGCTTCAAAGAGCTATGTTTACAATCACAGGAGTATATAATATTCCAAATTTAAGGGTAAAAGGGAAGGCACTAGCTACAAATACAGTTCCAAATGGAGGCTTTAGGGGATTTGGAGAGCCTCAAAGCATATTTGCATTAGAAATGCATATTGATTATATGGCTAATGAATTAGGTGTTGATACTTTGGAATTTAAAAAAATGAACCTACTTAATCAAGGAGATTTATCTTCAACTGGAGGAATTTTTAGAGGATATGTACCATTAAATAATTTGATTGAAAGAGTTGAAGAACTTAATAATTATAGTAAGAAAATTAAAGACTTTAAATAATAATTATAGAGGCATAGGTTTATCACTATTTTTTCATGGGGGAGGATTTACAGGAAGTGGGGAGAGAGACCATATAAAGGCAGTGGTTAAACTTAAGAAGTACACAGATGATACTGTGGAAATACTTATTTCTAATGTGGAAATGGGGCAAGGTGTTCATACTACTTTAAGAAAAATTGTTGCTACGGAATTAGATATGCCAATTGAAGCAGTTATTATTATTAATCCTGATACAGATAGAGTACCAGATTCAGGACCTACAGTTGCTTCTAGAACTATAATGGTTGTAGGAAAGCTATTGCAGGAAGCATCCAAGGAATTAAAAGAAAAATGGGAAAATACTAAAGAAGTCGAGGTTACTACTAAATATAAGTTCCATGAAGGATTTTATTGGAATGATGAAACTTTTCAGAGAGATGCTTACAATCAATATTCATGGGGTGTTAATGTTGTAGAGGTACAAGTTAATCCTATTACTTATGAAGTGAATGTTAAAGAGATATATGCAGTATATGATGTTGGCATTGCAATTGATGAAAAAATAATTAAAGGTCAAATAGATGGAGGTATTATCCAAGGATTAGGACATGGCTCTATTGAAGTTATGGAATGTAAGAATGGTCAACTTATTCAAAGAACTAATACGAATTATGTTATACCTACAGCTTTAGATTTCCCTAATATTAAAAGTGAACTTATAAATAATCCTTATGATAATGGACCTTTTGGAGCTAAAAGTGCAGGAGAATTAACTTTTGTAGGTGCACCTGTAGCTTATGCTTTGGCAGTTAAAAATGCTATAGGAAAAGATATAAATAAAATACTAGTTAATCCAGAGTATCTAATGGAGGTGATGGGTAGTGAATAAAGTAAGTTTTGTATTGAATAATAAGAAAATTGTTTTTAGAATGTAATCCATTAAAAAGATTAATTGATGTAGTAAGAGAAGAATTCAATATAACTGGAGTTAAAGAAGGGTGTGGCCAAGGTGAATGCGGAGCCTGCTCGGTTATAATAAATAAAAGACTAGTAAATTCCTGCCTAGTACCTATTGGTAATTTAGAAAACATGGAAGTTTTAACTATAGAAGGATTAAAATTAACTAATCGATTTGAAATCTTAGGACAAGCTTTTGAGGATGCAGGAGCAGTACAATGTGGTTTTTGTACACCTGGAATGATAATGGCAGCTGAAGCGCTTTTAACTAATAATCCTAATCCTAAGGAAGAGGATATAAGAAGAGGTATATCAGGAAATCTATGTAGATGTACTGGGTATAACATGATAGTAGAGGCAGTAAAATTAGCATCTAAAAGAGGTGAGGGTTTATGGTAAATTGTTATAGGCCCAATACTTTAAAAGAAGCATTAGACATATTGAATAAGGAAGAATGTATTATATTAGCAGACGGAACAGATCTTATGGTTAGAAAGAAACGATGGTCTGGATTGATACCTAATTTTGAAGAACAAGTATTGTTTATAAGTCATTTACCTGAATTAAAAGAAATAAAAGTAGAAGATAATGATTTAGTTATTGGAAGTTACTGCAAATTGGGGGAGTTAGAAAGAAATAATATGATTCCTCAATATCTTAAAGATGTTATAAAAGAAATGGGGTCAATTGGAACTAGGAATATTGCAACAATTGGAGGAAACATTTGTAATAGCTCGCCAGCGGCAGATATTTTACCCCTACTATATGCATTAGGGAGTAAAGTCGTTATAGCTAATAGTAATGGAGAAAGGAAAATTACCATAAAAGAATTGATAGTTGGACCAGGAAAAACAATATTAAAAAATAATGAGATATTAAAGGAAATTATTATAGAAAATTATAATTTTACTGATTATTATTATCATAAAGTAGGCACTAGAAAATCTACAGCACTAGCTAAAGTTTCATTTATAGGATTTTATAAAATAGAAGATGACATAGTAAAAGACATAAGAATAGCATTGGGAGCAGTGTCTCCAATTATTGTAAATGATAGAGATTTAGAGTGTTCATTTATTAGTTTAAGTAAATTGGAAGCAAAGGCAAAGTTAGAAGAAATAATAGAACGATATAAAGAGAT
>NZ_JBSVQM010000015.1:0-105954 GCF_054863625.1 Clostridium sp. Marseille-QA1073
TGCATCTACTTAAGAATAGAGCTATTGCTTTTTTATTATTGTTATATTAAGGAGTAAGGAAAAATATTCATAAATTATAAATTCATTATTTTACTAAATAAAAATAAACTTACAATGTATTATAAATAAAATTATTAGTGTATAATTATAATTAGGAATTATAGTAAGAGGTGAGGCAGCAATGGAGGGTTTAAATTTTATAATAAATAGCTTAAAAGGATTTGATATATTTTCACTTATAGATATCTTAGCAGTTTCTGTAATATTTTATAAAGGATACACACTTATAAAAGAAACAAGAGCTGTACAACTCTTAAAAGGTGTATTACTTATATTTTTATTAATACCTATAAGTGAGTTTTTCAATTTGACAATGCTTAATTATATCTTAAGCAATACAATCACAATTGGATTAATTTCTGTTGTTATTATTTTCCAACCTGAAGTTAGAAAAGCATTAGAACACATAGGAAGAACTTCCTTCATGGATAAGATAATTTATGAAGATGAAGAAATTATGAATAATGTTGTTAATGAAATTGTTGATGCTGTAGAAGAGCTAGCTAAAGAAAAAACAGGGGCACTAATTGTAATTGAACAAAAGACAGGGCTTGGGGATATTATAAATACTGGTACTAAAATAGATGCAGTAGTTTCTTCTGCACTACTTCAAAATATATTTGTTGTAAATACTCCTTTGCATGATGGAGCTACAATCATTAGAAATGATAGAATTGTATCAGCAGGATGTTTCCTTCCACTTACTAATAATGACAAATTGAATAAGCAGTTAGGTACAAGGCATAGAGCAGCTATAGGTGTCACTGAAATAACAGATGCACTTACAATTATAGTTTCCGAGGAAACAGGTGTTGTATCTTTAGCTGTGAATGGACGACTGCTAAGACACTATGATAAAGATAAGTTAAAGAGTATTCTTGTTAAGATAATGAAGAGTAGACATAAAACGGAAGTAACATTTAAAGAGAGGGTTAGAGTATGGATAAAGAGAAAAGACAAGATATCTTAATTAAAATTTGTTGTATCATAGCCTCATTTGCATTATGGTTTTATATAAGAGGTACGGAAAATCCTATTACAAGTCATTCAATAAAAAATATACCAGTACAAGTTTTAAACACAGAAGCTTTAGCTCAAAATAATTTAGTGTTACTACCTGACCAAGATTTTAAAGTTAATTTAAATGTAAAAGGACCAGCATCAGCTGTTTACCATATAGATAAAAATAAAGATTTTAAAATTGTAGTAGATTTAAGTAAATATGCTCTAAAAGCAGGAAAAAATACTATACCTATAGAGATAACGGAGAGCCCAAGTACTGTAAGTATAGTGAGTGAAAATTTATGGATAGATGTACAAATTGATACTTTAAAGGAAAAAGAGGTAGCGGTTATACCGGATATACAAGGAGAATTAACTCCAGGGGCATTTAAAGAAGAGCCATTTATTTCTCCATCAGTTGTAAAAGTAAGTGGACCATCTAAATATGTAGATATGGTACAAGGTGTATTAGGAAAAGTAGATGTTACTAATATGGATAGAGATGTAGAAAAAGTTGTTGAATTAATACCAATTAATGCTGATGGAAATGTAGTAAATAATGTTACATTATCAACTTCTACTGCAACAATGAAAATCTCAATAAAAAAAGGTAAATCTGTACCGATACGAATTAACACTACTGGGGAAGCACCAAATGGAGTAACGATTGAAACTATGGATGTCAATCCCAAAAATGTTGAGATAACAGGTGTTAGTGATGTAGTAAATAATATAGCTAGCTTATTAACAGAACCTATAGACTTAAGTACTATAAATGCCGATACAACTTTAGATGTGAATTTACAAGTACCTGAGGGTGTTAAAATATCAAATGATATTATTACGGTAAAAGTTAAGTTTACTTTAGATTTAAAGAAAAAATCAGAAAAAACCTTTAATATAGGTATAAAACAGCTTAATGTTCCAGAAAAATCAACGATAACTCTAGATAAAGATACTTTGGAATTAGTATTATCTGGTTATGATGAAGACTTAAATAAGGTGACCCCAGAAGCTATTACTGCAACTTTAGATTTGAAAAATTTAAATGAGGGAGATCACGATGTTCCAATAGTTATTTCTGGTATTTCAGAGAATTTAACAAAAGTATCACAAAATATACAAACCGTAAAAGTAAACATTAAGAAAACTACGGAGGGAAGTAACGATAATGTGGATTCGAGTGAATAACCTAATCCTAGATATAGAAGAGGATATTAATTTATTAAAAACAAAAGCGGCTAAAAAGTTAAAAATAAAAGAAAATCAAATAAAAGATTTTAGAATTTCTAAAGAATCTATAGATGCACGTAAAAAGAATTCTATAAAATTCAATTACTGCGTTGAAGTTACCTGTGATAATATGGAGAAAATTGTATTAAAGGCTAATAGTAGTGATGTTAAAATAGAAAAGAAAAAATATACTGCAGAAATTGAATTTGGAAATGAAAAAATGCATAGTAGACCAATTATAGTAGGGATGGGACCAGCAGGACTTTTTGCTGGTCTTCTTATGGCTCAAAAGGGATATAAACCTATAATAGTTGAGCGGGGCCAGGATGTAGATAGTAGAAGTAAGTCTGTGGACAATTTTTGGATTAAAGGAAAGTTAAATACAGAGTCTAATGTCCAATTTGGAGAAGGTGGAGCAGGTACTTTTTCTGATGGAAAGCTAACGACAAGAATTAAAGATGATAGATGTGATTATGTTTTAGAGGAATTAGTTAAGGCAGGAGCACCAGAAGAAATATTATATATGGCAAAACCGCATATAGGAACAGATATATTAAAGTCAGTAGTTAAGAATATAAGAGAAACTATTATTAATTTAGGTGGAGATGTATTATTTAATTCTAAACTAGAAGATTTAATCATAAAGAATAATAAGGTAGAAGAAGTAATTGTAAATGGACAAAAAATACCTTGTGAAGCATTAATACTAGCTATAGGCCATAGTGCAAGAGATACCTATGAAATGCTTTTTAAAAGAGGGGTATTTATGACACCAAAGCCTTTCGCTATAGGAGTTAGAATAGAACATCTTCAAAGTTTAATAAATGAAAATCAATATGGAAAGTATAAAGATCATCCTAGGCTAAAAGCTGCAGAATATAAGTTGACTTATAATAGTAAAAATTTAAATAGATCTGTTTATAGTTTTTGTATGTGTCCTGGTGGTCAAGTAGTTGCTGCTGCTTCAGAGGAGAATACGGTAGTAGTTAATGGAATGAGTAATTATAAAAGAGACAGCGATAATGCTAATTCAGCTATAGTAGTATCTGTTAATCCAGAGGATTTTGGAAATACTTCTCCAATAGCAGGTATAGAATTCCAAAGACGTTATGAAGCTTTAGCTTATAAGGTGGCAGGAAAAAGCTATAATGCACCGCTACAATTAGTAGAAGATTTCTTACAGGATAGAAAATCAACAAAATTAGGTAAGGTCAAACCGAGCTATACACCAGGTTATGAATTTAGTGAAATGAAGGATTGCTTACCTAATTATGTCATAAAGGCTTTAAAAGAAGCACTACCGATATTTGACAAGAGGATAGAGGGATTTGGCAGTGGTGATGCAGTACTGACAGGCGTTGAAACTAGAACATCTGCACCAGTTAGAATAAATAGAAATGAAAGCAATACAAGTATCTCAACAGAAGGATTATACCCTGCTGGTGAAGGTGCAGGATATGCTGGAGGAATTATATCTGCTGCTGTAGATGGACTGAAAATTGCAGAAGCAATAATGAAAAAATACAATGTGCCGAATTGTTAGTCATTTTAAGTTGATATTTACATTGCAAATTTGATAAAATATAAGTGGGGATTTATAAAAATTGTAAAAGTATGGCGAATTTTCGACATAGAGGGGGATATTATGGCAAAGAAAAGTTATATGTTAGTAATTAATCCAGGATCTACATCTACAAAGCTAGCAATTTTTAATGATGAAAATTCTATAGTATCAACAAATTTAACTCATGATATAGAAGAAATTAAAAAGTTTGATACTATATATGATCAAAAAGATATGAGAGTTAAAATGATTCTAGAATGGCTCAAAGAAAAAGGTATAGAATTAAATGAATTAGCTCTTGTAGTAGGAAGAGGTGGTCTTTTAAGATCCATGCCAGGTGGAACTTATGAAGTCACAGAAAGAATGCTTGAAGATTTAAAAATAGGAATACAAGGACAACATGCTGCAAATTTAGGTGGAATTATTTCATATGAAATAGCTAAAAGAGTAGGAATACCTTCCTACATTGTTGATCCAGTTGCAGTAGATGAAATTGAAAATGTAGCAAGAATATCAGGAATGCCTGAACTGCCAAGAAGGTCTTTACTTCATGCACTAAATATGAAGGCAGTAGTTAGAAAAGTTTGTAAGGATAAGAAATTAGATTTTTTTAATAGTTCTTTTGTAGTAGCACATCTTGGTGGAGGAATATCTATATCACCATTTAAAGATGGAAAATTAATTGATTGCAATAATGCAAGTCATGAAGGACCATTTTCTCCAGATAGAACAGGAACACTTCCAGTAGGTGATTTAGTTGAACTTGCTTTTAGTGGAAAATATACAGAAAAAGAGCTAAGTAAAAAAATAATGGGACAAGGCGGTTTAATAGCTTATCTTGGAACTAATGATGGAAGAATTATAGACAAGCTTATTGATGAGGGAGATAAAAAAGCAGAGCTTATTTTTAAAGCTATGGCTTATCAAATTGCAAAAGAAATTGGATCTATGTCAATAGCATTAAAAGGTAAAATGGATGCGATAATAATAACAGGGGGATTAGCTCATAATAAAAGGTTAATGAACTGGATTTCTGAATATGTAGGATTTATTGCACCAATAGAATTGGTTCCTGGTGAAGATGAAATGTTAGCTTTAGCTCAAGGTGCTTTAAGAGTACTCAAAGGAGAGGAAATTGCAAAAATTTATGAGCAAGAAGTAAGCTTTTAATTCTTCATTTTGAATTAGGCATCTTGCAAAAAAATAATAAGTCAGTATGTTAGCCTATTTTGCATCATACTGCGTTGTTGGAACCAATCTATTATTACTATGAATGGAACCTGAGACCTTGTCTGATATAAAATAGACTAATATCTTTGACCTGTTTTTTCTTTCAGATGTCTTATAGATTATCATTAGCTTAAAAAGCTATAACTAATGCATAGGGAGGATAAAAAATGATAAAGTCATTTGATGAAATTATTGGTAAAGTTAAATCTCAAGCTATAAAAACTGTGGCAGTTGCAGTGGCTCAAGATGAACCGGTATTAGAAGCTATAAGAGATGCTAAAAAAAGTGGCATTGCAAATGCTATACTAGTTGGTGACAGAGAAGAGATAATTAGTATTGGTAAAAAAATAGGAATGGACATGGATGACTTTCAGATTATTGACGAAAAAAATGTAAATGCTGCTGCATTAACAGCAGTTAAATTAGTATCAAGTGGTAAAGCGGATATGATGATGAAGGGATTAATAGATACAGCTACATTTCTAAGAGCAGTATTAAACAAAGAAGTGGGACTGAGAACTGGAAAGCAAATGTCTCATATAGCAGTGTTTGAAATTCCAGGATATGATAGATTAATATTTTTAACTGATGCAGCCTTTAATATGTATCCAGAATTAAAAGAAAAGGTAGATATAGTTAACAATGCCGTTATGGTTGCAAAAGCAGTAGGAGTTGAAACTCCAAAGGTAGCACCAATTTGTGCTGTAGAAGTTGTAAACCCAGCAATGCAAGCAACACTAGATGCTGCTATGCTTTCAAAAATGAATGAAAGAGGTCAAATAAAAGGATGCATAATTGATGGTCCACTAGCACTTGATAATGCATTATCAGAAGAAGCAGCTTATCATAAGAAAATATCTGGTCCAGTTGCTGGAAAAGCAGATATATTACTTATGGCGAACATAGAGGCTGGCAATGCAATGTACAAATGCTTAACATATACAACAAAATCTAAAAATGGTGGATTACTTGCTGGAGCAGCAGCACCTGTTATAGTTACATCTAGAGCAGATTCACCAGAATCTAAGATGAATTCTATAGCTTTAGCTGCATTAGTTGCAGAAAGTAGATAGTTTAGGAGGATAAATTTATGGCGTTTAAGTTACTTATTATCAATCCAGGTTCAACTTCAACAAAGATTGGTGTATATGAAGACACAAATCCTATATTAGTTGAAACACTAAGACATAGTTCTGAAGAAATTGGAAGATTTCAAGCTATATATGACCAATTCAATTTTAGAAAAGAAGTTATATTAAATGTATTAAAGCAAAAGAATTTTGATGTCAATACATTAGACGCAATTGTTGGAAGAGGTGGATTACTTAAGTCAATTGAAGGTGGCACATATGCTATAAATGAAGCTATGTTAGAAGACTTAAGAATAGGAATACAAGGACAGCACGCATCTAATTTAGGTGGAATAATATCTAATGAAATAGCTAAAGAATTAAATATCCCAGCCTACATAGTTGATCCAGTGGTTGTAGATGAAATGACTGATATAGCTAGAATTTCTGGTATGGCAGAATTAGAAAGAAAGAGTATATTCCATGCACTAAATCAAAAGGCTGTTGCTAAGAGATATGCTAAAGAAAAAAATATTAAATATGATGAATTAAATTTAATAGTAGCTCATATGGGTGGTGGAATTTCTGTTGGAGCTCATGAAAAGGGTAAAGTTGTTGATGTTAATAATGCATTAGATGGAGAAGGACCATTTTCACCAGAAAGAAGTGGTGGATTACCAGTTGGAGACTTAGTAGGTATGTGTTTTAGTGGAAAATATACCAAAGAAGAAATTAAAAAGAAAATTACTGGACAAGGTGGATTTGTAGGATATTTAAATACAAATGATGCCAAAGAAGTTGATGATAAAGCTTCAGCAGGGGATGAAAAATATAAATTAATATTTGAAGCAATGGGATATCAAGTAGCAAAAGAAATAGGTAAGTGTGCGGCAGTTCTAAAAGGAAAAGTTGATGCTATAATATTAACAGGAGGAATTGCATATTCTAAATCAATGGTAAACTATATTAAAGAAAGAGTTGAATTTATCTCTGAAGTAGTAATTTACCCAGGAGAAGATGAGTTATTAGCACTTGCTGAAGGTGGATTAAGAGTTTTAAAAGCAGAAGAACAAGCTAAAGAATATAAATAAAAAGGTGATAATATGAGTAGAATTAGGGTTTTTACAGGTCATTTTGGAAGTGGAAAAACAGAAATAGCAATAAACTACGCCATAAACCTAGCAAAAGAAGGAAAAAAGGTTGCAATAGTTGATTTAGATATTGTAAATCCATATTTCTGTGTTAGAGATTTAAAAACCGAATTAGAAAAACATAACATAAAGGTTATATCTTCTAACCCAGATTTCGTAAATGCAGAGCTTATGGTAGTACCAGCAGAAGTACTTTCTGTATTTAATGATAAAAGCTATGATGTGGTATTTGATGTAGGAGGAGACGACTCAGGAGCAATAGGACTAGGTCAATATAACAGATATTTTAGAGAAGAACCTTATGATATGTATTTTGTTATAAATGGAAATAGGCCATTTACATCAAATAATATAGATACTAAAGAATATATACAAATGATACAAAGGGCTTCAAGACTTAAGGTATCTTACTTAATATCAAATACTAACTTATCCTATGAAACAACTAAAGAACATATAGTTAAAGGTGATAAGGAAGTTTCAAAATTAAGTAAAGATCTTAATATACCTCATGCATTTACAGTTTGCACTAAAGATTTAGTGGATGAAGTAAAAGATGAGATCAGTGGAAAATTATTCCCAATAGACATTTTTATGTTACCACCATGGCGAAAGTATGAATAGTTAGAATTTTAACAATTAAGAAAATTGACAGCAAATTCATACAGCGTTAAAATAGAGTGGACAACCATAAAAATAGTTATCTGAAATGCCAAATTATTGAAGTATAGGGTTTGGCATTATAAGGAGGTAGAAGTTATGGCAAAAGTTATCTTTAGAGAAGAAAGATGTAAAGGATGCGGTAACTGTATAGCAGCATGTCCTAAGAAAATAATAAGCTTCTCTGAAAAACTAAACTTAAAGGGTTATCATCCAGCTACAATCACTGAGGATAAAAAAGATGAATGTATTGGATGTGCGTCATGCGGAAGAATGTGTCCAGATCTTGTAATTACAGTTGAAAAGTAAAGAGGAGGTTAGATTCATGGCAGAAAAAGTATTAATGAAGGGAAATGAAGCTATCGGTGAAGCAGCTATTAAAGCTGGATGTCAATGCTTCTTTGGATATCCTATAACACCACAAACAGAAATATCAGCATATCTTTCAAGAAGAATGCCTCAAATAGGAAGAGTATTCTTACAGGCAGAGAGTGAAATTGCAGCTATAAACATGGTTTATGGATCAGCAGGAACAGGAACAAGATGTATGACATCTTCAAGTTCACCAGGAATAAGCTTAAAGGCTGAAGGAATATCATATATAGCAGGTGCTGAACTTCCTTGCGTAATCGTTAACATTGTAAGAGGGGGTCCTGGACTAGGTAGTATCCAACCAGCACAATCAGATTATTTCCAAGCAACCAAAGGTGGAGCACATGGTGACTTCAATATGCCAGTATACGCTCCAGCTTCAATACAAGAAATGGTTGATATAATTCAAGATGCTTTTGATGTTGCTGAAATATACAGAACTCCTGTAATGGTAATGGGAGACGGTATGATGGGTCAAATGATGGAACCTGTTGAATTTAAAGAGAGAGAAGCTAAAGAACTTCCAGCTAAAACTTGGGCTGCTGAAGGTCTAAGAGGAAGAAAAACTCATAATGTAATAAATTCTCTTTACTTAAAACCAGAAGGTTTAGAAGAGCATAATATAAAGTTACAAGCTAAATTTAAAGCTATAAAAGAAAATGAAGTTAAATATGAATTATTTAATTGCGATAGAGAAAATGAATTAGTATTAGTTGCTTATGGAACAACTTCAAGAATTTGTAAGAATGTTGTTAAAATGGCTGAAAAAGAAGGTATTAAGTTAGGCTTAATAAGACCAATAACTTTATGGCCATTCCCAGTAGAAGCTTTTGATAAAACTGTAAATAATACAAAAGGATATTTATCAGTGGAACTTAGCTGTGGACAAATGGTTGAAGATGTAAGACTAGCTGTTGAAGGAAGAAAACCAGTAAGCTTCTTTGGAAGAAGTGGTGGAATAGTTCCAAACCCAGATGAAATTTTAGATAAAGTAAAAGAAATAGTAGGAGGTGCTAAGTAATGGCTATAGTATTTGAACCAACAAAAGCATTATTAGATGTTCCTACACACTATTGTCCAGGATGTACTCATGGGATTATCCATAGAATAGTAGGAGAAGTTCTAGAAGAATTAAATGTTTTAGATAAAACAATAGGAGTTGCTCCAGTTGGATGTTCAGTTTTAGCCTATGATTATTTTGCATGTGATATGTTTGAAGCAGCACATGGAAGAGCACCAGCAGTTGCAACAGGAATAAAAAGATCAAAACCAGATTCAGTAGTGTTCACATATCAAGGAGATGGAGACCTTGCTGCAATAGGAACTGCAGAGATAGTTCATGCTGCAACAAGAGGAGAAAATATAGTTACTGTATTCGTTAATAACTGTATATATGGTATGACAGGAGGACAAATGGCTCCAACTACATTACCAGGGCAAGTAACAGAAACTTCTCCATATGGAAGAGATGTAAAAACTCAAGGACATCCAATAAGAGTTTCAGAAATGATAGCTACTTTAGAGGGTGCTTGTTATGTTGAAAGAGTGTCTGTAGATAGTGTTCCAAATGTACTTAAAACTAAAAAAGCTATAAAAAAAGCTTTTGAGAATGCTATAGCAGGAAAAGGATTCTCATTAGTTGAAGTATTATCAATATGCCCAACTAACTGGGGATTATCTCCGAAAGAGTCAATGGAATGGTTAAGAAGCAATATGATGCCATTCTACACTTTAGGAGTAAAAAAAGACACAACTGCGGAGGTGAAGTAATTATGGCATCACAAGAAATTATATTTGCTGGATTTGGAGGACAAGGTATTCTTTCAATGGGTAAATTCTTAGCTTATGCAGGAATGGACGCTAATAAAAACGTTTCTTGGTTACCATCTTATGGTCCAGAGATGAGAGGAGGTACAGCTAACTGTTCTGTAATAGTTACTGATGACCAAGTTGGATCTCCTATAGTTACTAAACCAACTTCAGTTGTAGTAATGAATAGACCATCATTAGATAAGTTTGAAAAAACATTAGTTAAAGATGGATTATTGATAATAGATAGTAATTTAGTAGATAGAGAGATTGAAAGAACTGACATTGAAGTTATAAAAATTCCAGCACAAGATGAGGCTGCTAAAGTAGGAAGCGGTCAAATAGCTAACATGGTGCTTTTAGGAGCGTTAGTGGCTAAAACTCAAATAGTTTCTATGGATGAATTATTAGAAGCTTTAAAAGCTCATGGAAAAGAAAAATTCTTTGAAATTAATAAAAAAGCGCTAGAAATAGGAGCTTCATACACTAAATAATAAAAAGTTCCATTGTTTAAGCAATGGGACTTTTTTAGATTAAGGAATTAGTTTAATCAAAATTAATTTCTTAATCATAATTCTTCATTCTTCATATTTAATTTTTAATTTCTATAGGATTTTCATTAATTAAGTTTCTCATAAGTAAAAGACTGAGAATTTTATTGTTAGTAAAAAATCAATCAGGATCACCAATTTACTGGTGATCCTAATTAAAATATAAAATATATTACAAGATTTTAAATATTTTTAGGATCTTTATCTTCATGTGCTTTAATATAGCCTTTATAGCTACAATTTGGGCATTGGATTTTATAATTGTTATAAGTAAGAAATGCTTTATTTGTTTTAGAATTAAAGATGAAACCGCATTCTGGACAAATAAAATAGTATTTCTTAATTGTGTTTTTAAAGATGAAAACAATAATTAGTGTTAAAGATACTGCTATAATAGGTAATATACCAGTAATAGAAGAATCCATTCTTCAATAATCCCCCTTTATGATTAAACAAATAATAAATTATATATTACCGAAAATAATAACTTTAAGCAAGAACATTCCACAATTAGCATCTTAAATATAATTATTATAGTAAATTAGTAGTTTAAAATTAGCTAAAAGATTTATTTTTACTTTATAAAAGATAATCTATTAAACTTGTATTATTTTAAAGAAGATGCAGAATTATGAAGTATTAATTGAAAAGTTATGATTTTGTTGTAATTATATTATATTAAAATAAATGATAATTTACATCCTGTTTAAAAAAATTTTAAAATAACATTGCACAATGAAACAATGTTATGTTACAATGATTTTATAAAAAACATAGATAATATTTTTGTAAATAATTTTAAAGTAAATATTTAGTTATAAAAATATAATTTTTTTAACTAAATGGATACAATTTGAATAATAATTTTGATAAATTTTAGACATAAATTATTTTAGAAAGCTATATTTGGAGATAGATTTGTATTTAAGAAAGAGGGGATGTATATGTCATTTGATAAAAATGAATTAAGAGAATTAAAGATTTCAGGAAGTGGAAGTTCTTCAGGTGGTAAATTTGATGAAGTAAGTATAAGTGGAAGTGGAAAAATATATGGTGACACAGAATGTAATAATTTTAGAATAAGTGGAAGTGGGAAAGTAATTGGAAATTTAAATGCATCAGAGTTTAAAATAAGTGGCAGTGGCGGAGTAGAAGGAAATTTGAAATGTAAATCAGGAAAGATTAGTGGTTCAGGTAAAGTATTAGGTCATGTTGATTCAGAAGATTTTAAGATAAGTGGAAGTGGAAAAATTGAAGGAGATTTAAGTGGAAAAGAAATTACAATTTCTGGTTCAGCAAAGGTACTAGGCAGTATTTATGGAACTGATGTTAAAATTTCTGGCGGAGTTGATATTGAAAAGAATGTGGAAACAGATAATTTTCAAATGACTGGCAGTTTTAAATCAAGGGGCATGTTAAATGCTGAGAATGTTAATATATATTTAGGTGGAAATTCTAATGTAGAAGAAATAGGTGCTACTAATATTGAAATTTTAAAAAGACCTTCAAGAAATAATATAGTAGTATTAATAGCTAAAGTCATTGGAAATAGTTTTGGAACACTAACTACTAAAGTTATTGAAGCGGATGAAATTTATCTTGAAAATACTAAGGCAGAAGTTGTTAGAGGAAAAAATGTTATAATAGGTGATGGTTGTAACATAAAGTTGGTAGAGTATAAAAATGAATTTAAGATATTAGGTAATGGGATAGTTGGTGAAGAAAGACATATATAAAGTTAAAGCCAAAGAAAAGTGGGAGGTGATAACTTGGAGGATTTAATATCTAAAAAAGAACTTTTAGAAGTGACTAATATTTCCTATGGTCAATTATATAGGTGGAAAAGAAAAAAATTAATTCCTGAGGAATGGTTTATAAAAAAATCTAGTTTCACAGGGCAGGAAACCTACTTTCCAAAGGAAAAAATATTAGACAGAATAGAAAAAATATTATCCTTTAAAGAAGATATGCAACTGGATGATTTGGCAGAAATGTTTTCACCTAAAGTTCAAGTTGATAAAAAGAGTAAAGAAGAACTTCTAAAGCTAAATATTATAGATAACTCTACTCTAGAAATCTATATTAAGGTATATGGTGAAAAGGAAATATATGATTTTCATCATATACTCTCAATGTATATTTTAGATGATATTTTACCTAAGGGAGAAATAATCTTAGATGAAGCTAAATCTATAATAGCTATTATAAATAATAATTATATGAAATTTCAAAATAATAATTATAAAATATTTTTAATAAGAAAATTAGGAGTTTCTTTCTGTATAGCTACTGTTGAGAATAACAACGTAATATTAGATGAAAGCGTAAAAGTTGTACTAGAATTAGAGTTATCTAATTATATAGAAGAGCTAAAATTAAAGCTAATGTAATTTAAGAATAATCCTATTTTTAGAATTACTATAATTATCTTATCATATACTTTATAAGTAGTACTAATTTAGGAGGGAGTCAATGAGGGATGAATTAACTAATATATTAGTTTCTCTTAAGGAAAATAATATATCTGTTGATAATGCCAAGATGTTAATTGAACGATTATATACTCCTTATAAAGGAAAAAATATAAGTATTGTAGTATTTCAAAGTGGAAAAGATCCTGTTAAGCTTAATTTGCCTATAAAATTTGTACTTTCTGTAATTAAAACTTTTGGTACAATACCAAATTTAGGAATAAGACAATTAGAATCAGTTGATTTAAAAAAGCTTTCAAAGCTTATATCAGTAGCAGTACAAGAGAAGATTACAGGTGAAATTTTAGAGCTAGAAACAGATGAGCATAATATAATTAAGATTTCTATAGTGTAAACCTTAATCAATGGAGAATTGAGAATGGAAAATTGACAATTATGCTTGAAATTAATTTTTGTTAACGTGAAGTTACTAGGTTTTTATAAAAAGTTACTGCGTAACTTCAAAGAAGAACAAATTTTAAATTTCTCAGCTTTTGCTGAGAAGTGTCTTAAATTGTAAACTAAAAAAGTTTTAATTAGAATGCTTAAAATTCCAACATTTTTAACATATAAATTAAATTTGAACTGGTATAACTATAGATACATTTAAAAGCATGATATAAGGTCATGCTTTTTTTACTTGAGCTCATTGTCGCAATTTCCAATTTCTTCTCATATTGTAGAGGTAAGGGTTTTATATTATAATAACAATGTATATTCATTAATAATCTATGAAAGAAACTATATTTATATAAAATTTGATTTTAGGCATCTGAAATAAAATAATTAGTAAAGATGTCTTGTGCGAAATTAGAGAAAAACGGATTAGAAAAGAGGTAAAAATATGAGTAGAATATTTGGTACTGATGGTGTTAGAGGCATTGCTAATAGTGAATTAACAGTAGAACTTGCATATAATTTGGGACGAGCAGGAGCTTATGTACTAACTGAAACAGCACATAAGCCTAAAATATTGGTTGGAATGGATACTAGAATATCAGGACATATGCTTGAAGCAGCATTGGTTGCTGGAATCTTATCTGTTGGTGCGGAAGCAGTTTGTTTAGGTATTGTTCCAACTCCAGCTGTTGCTTATTTAATTAAGAAATATAATGCTGATGCGGGAGTAGTTATATCTGCTTCTCATAATCCTGTGGAGTATAATGGTATAAAGTTCTTTAATAAGGAAGGATTTAAGTTAAGTGATGAGTTAGAAGATAAAATACAAGCTACTATAGAAAATAATTTTCAAGGAGTGCCTGTTCCTGTAGGAAAAGACTTAGGAAAAAAATCTATATTTGATACAGCCATTGAGGATTATGTTGATTTTGCAATTTCAACAGTTGAGGGAAATCTAGAAGGATTAAAAATAGCAATAGATTGTGCTAATGGTGCTTCATACAAGACTTCAGAATTAGCACTTAAAAAGTTGGGAGCAGAAGTCTTAACTATAAATAATACTCCAGATGGATGTAATATAAATTTAAATTCTGGTTCAACTCATCCTGAAGGGTTAATGAAATTTGTTGTTGATAACAAGTGTAATTTAGGACTAGCCTTTGATGGTGATGCTGATAGATGTTTAGCAGTTGATGAAAAGGGAAATCTTATTAATGGAGATTTTATGATGGTAATTGCTGCAAAGCATTTAAAACAGCAAGGAAAGTTAAATAAGGATACAGTAGTTGTAACTGTTATGAGTAATTTAGGATTAGATATAGCATTAAAAGAAGAAAATATAAAAACTATCAAAACTAAAGTTGGAGATAGATATGTTTTAGAAGAAATGAAAAAGAGCGGATATAGTATAGGTGGAGAGCAGTCAGGACACGTTATATTCCTAGACCATAATACAACAGGAGATGGATTAGTGTCAGGATTACAACTTGCTTCAACAGTTAAAGCAAGTGGAAAAACTTTAAGTGAACTTGCTTCAGTTATGACAGAACTTCCACAGATATTAGTTAATGCTAAAGTTCCTAATGATATGAAAAATATTCATAATGAAGATAAGGAAATAATGGATGAAATAGCTAAAATGGAAGCAAGACTTCAAGGATGTGGAAGAGTATTAATAAGACCTTCAGGAACAGAACCTTTAGTAAGAGTAATGCTTGAAGGAAAAGTTCAAAGTGAATTAGATGAGATGGCACATTCACTAGCTAAATTAATAGAAGAAAAGGCAAATAAATAAACTCTTTAACTAGCAATAATTTTATTGCTAGTTTTTTGCTTTAGTAGAATAGTAGTGCAGCCATGAAAGGATTCTCGTGAGGTGCAGTACCTAATTTAATAAATAATTTTATTGGAACTTAATTCTTAATAAATTAATATATTGAAAAATTGTATATTATAAGCTGCACATTGTTAATTCAATAACATTATTTAATTATTAAAAATTCATTAAATTACTAAACTTAAAGTTTTTATATGCAATAATAGAAGAGAAACAAATTTATTATATAACTCTACTTAATTATAAGTTAATAATTATAAACTATGAATTTAACCTTACTCTGAAGAACTTAGCCAATTGAGAATTGACTATGGAGAATTGACAATTATGGTGGAAATTAATTTTGTAAATTAATTTCTTAAAATGGATTATTCAGCAAAAGTAACATAGTCACTTTAAAAAGAAATAAGTTTAAAACTTATCTTATAAAAGAGAAGTATTAGTAATTCTCCATTGTCAACAGTCGATTCTCAATTATAAAAGGGTGTAGTGTTTAGTTAATAGGAAATTGACAATTATAGTAGAATTTAATTCTTACTGAATTAATTTCCTAAAATGAATCAATTATGAATTTCTTCAATTTTATAAAGAAATTCATAAAATATACTAAAGATTTACTTGTATTTATAAAAGTTATGAGTTATTATATACTATATTAAACGATATAAGATAATATGTATTACATATTATTGATAAGGGGGAAAACAATGTTAAAGGTTGAAAATCTAACAAAGAAATATGGTAAAACCTTAGTGGTAAAGGATGTATCCTTTGAGGTTAATGATGGAGAGATTGCTGTATTGTTAGGACCAAATGGTGCAGGAAAATCAACCACTATAAAATCAATCTTAGGATTATTGAAAACTAAGGGAGAAATTAAGGTAAATGGATATGAGAATAAGTCTATAGAGGCTAAAAGAGACTTAGGGTTCATTCCAGAGATGCCAGTTTTATATGATTGGTTAACAATAGAGGAACATGTTGAGTTTGTATCTAAGGCTTATGGAATAAAAGATTATAAAGAAAAAATGGAAGAGTATTTTGAGAGATTTGATTTAAAAGATAAAAGAAGCAAGCTTGGTAGAGAACTATCTAAAGGTATGCAACAAAAGGTTTCAGTTATTTGTGCTCTAATTACAAATCCAAAAGTAATTTTATTTGATGAGCCAATGATAGGACTTGATCCTAAGGCGATAAAAGAGATTAAAGCAATTATTAAAGAATTAAAAAATAATGGTTGTACTATTGTTATTTCAACTCATATTATAGATTCTGTAGATGAACTTTGGGATAGAGCTTTAATAATGGACAAGGGTGAAATTGTAGTGTCTAAGTTAAGATCCGAAGTTGAAGAAGGTGGAGAATCACTAGAAGAAATTTTCTTTAGAGTAACAGAAAAAAGTAATAAAGAAGCAGAAGAAAAGTAGGAGGTGGGATAAATGAAACCATTACTTTATATACATTATAGAAGCTTCATTAATTTTTTTAAGGATATGGTTAAAAAGCCTCTAAAGCTTTTAGGTATGACTTTTTATATTGGACTATTAGTCTTTGCAATAATTGCAGGATTAAAAAGTGCAACAAGTGGTGATTACAAATCGCCAGAAATGCTATTAGCTATAACATCAAGCGTTTGCATTTTCTTTTATGGATTAACCTTATTTGGTAGTGGAAGTAGTAAGGGGCTATTTAGAAAAAGTGATGTAAACTTTGTATTTACATCTCCTATTAAGCCGCAAAAGGCAATTGTTTATGCCTGCATTAAAAATATGGCACAGCTTCTTATGTTTATCATTATGATTGCATTTAATTCAGCTACATTGGTGAAGTTCTTTAATTTAAAAGATACAGGTTTAATAAATATTTATGTATCAATGATTTTTTGCTTAATTTCAACTAGTGCGGTATCTGTATTATTAATAGCACTAAACACTAAATATCCGATATTAGATAGAATAACTAAGTATATAGCATATATATTAGGTGTAACTCTTGTTATACAATTTGGATTTAGTTATTTTTCAACTAATAACTTATATGAAGCATTTATAAACACTTTTAATAGTAATGTTTTATATTATATTCCATTACTAGGATGGAATATGCAGATAGTTAAAGGTGGATTAGTTGGTTTTGAAGTTAACACTATTATTTTCATAGGAGTATTTTTATTATTTATAGCTGCAATAATCTACACTATAAATAAAATGAGCTTAGAGTATACAGAAGAAATGGTACAAAAAGCAGAAGAGTTTGAAGAAGCGCTAGAATCTGTTAAAGATGGTAAACAAATGAATGTTTTCAGCAAAAATAGAAAGGCAAAAATGTTAAGAGAAGCCAAAGTTAATTACAATAAAAGTGGTGCTGCAACAATCTTTAAAAGACAGATTTTAGAATTTAAAAAGCGTGGAGTATATACTCAAGGATTAAAATTATTAGCATTTACATTAATTACTGCTATAGCAACATATAAATCAGGAGAAAACGGATTCAATATAGCACTTGGAATAAATTTATATTTTGCTTTTATAATGACAATGTCTGGAGCAGTAGGAGGAGAAAGAAAAAAACACTATATTTATTTAATTCCAGATAGTAATTTCAATAAGTTATTTTATAGTACTTTATTTGATAACTTAATCACTATTTTTAATGGGTTAGTAATTTTCTTACTTCCTGCTATTATATTTAGAATAAGTATAATTAATGTAGTATTAAATATAGCTATATATTCAATGTTTCATTATTATTTAAGATATAATGAAATAATATTTAGTAAGTATTTAGGAAATATATTAACAAAACAATTGAAACCACTTATATATTCCTTACTTTTGGTTATAACTTTAGCCTTAGGTGGAGTAATAATTGGAGTAACATCAGCTTACATTGGTGAAGCATTCACTATTATTTATGGTAAAATAATAGCATTAATATATATAACAATTTTATGTTTCATATTTATGATATGGGCAAAAGCTATATTTAATAATATGGAATTGGAATAAAGGGATTTAAGAATAGCAATAGAAGATAGCTTTGAAAGAGGCTATCTTTTTTTGTGATTAAATTAATAGTTATAATACATAAAATTTTATTATTTTTCCAAAATTTAAGCTTTAAAGTTGTATTACTATATGAAAGGCTTTTCAAACTAGTAAATTTTGGGGGGAGGGGTATTGTGGATGATAAAGAAATCATCAAATCAATATTAGAGGGAAATAAGAACGATTTTGAAAAAATACTCATTAAATATGATAAAAAAGTATATGGATTTATATGTAAGCTTATAGGAGATAAACATATAGCTCAAGATTTGGCTCAAGAGACTTTTCTTAAGGCATATAGAAATCTTTATAATTTTGATTGTAATAAAAATTTTATAACTTGGCTTTTTACTATAGCTAAGAATACTAGTTTTAATTATTTAAAAAGCAATGAAGCTAAAAGCTTTGAAAAAATTGACGAAGAATTTGCCCATGATTTAACACCAGAAGTAGTTATTGAAAATAAAGAAAACGCGAAAGAACTATATGAATTAATTCATAGTCTGCCTGAAAAATATAGAGTTCTAATATTACTTAAATACGTAGAAAAATTAACTGCAGAAGATATAGGAAAAGTTCTAAACCTGCCAAAAGGTAAAGTAGAATCAAGACTTTATATAGCTAGGCAAAAACTTATATCCATGAGAAATAAGAATAATGAAAAGAAGGTGAAGAATTTATGTATGATAAAAGACAATTAAAACTTATAAATAAGCTATTTAATAAAGAGAAAACATATGATATAAATTCTGAAGAAGAAGCCATTCTTGAAGAAGAACTTTTAGAACTATTTGAGGAAGAAAAGCCAGATGAAAATTTTAGAAGTAATATAATGGAATTAATAAATAAAGAAGATGTTCAATTTAAGAATAAAAAGTTAAGAAAAAATAAAAAATCCTTAATAGCAGCTTGTGCAGTTGTACTAGTTTTAATGGTTATATTGCCACATAACAAAGTTATAGTAGATGCTATTGAACAATGGGTAAGAAATATAACTATTAGCAATAAGAATATCTCACAAACTTTTAAAAGCGTAGAAGACATAGAAAGTTTGATTGATAAAAATGAAGAAAGAAAATTAGATGAGTATGAAAAAATGAAAATGTTTAGACCAATATGTAGAAAAGTATATAAAAATATTAATTCAAAAGAAGCGGAAGAATACCTTAAAGATGAATCAATAATACAATTGCATAAGGTTGGTAATTTAGAATTATGTAATATGATATATCAAGAATACAATAATTATAAGAGGTTTGAATATCATTTTTTACGTAGAGCAGATAAAAATGTGGAGGATTATGGAAATGTTGATATTGTTATAGAGCAGCATGAGGAAGTTTTTACAAATATGACTACTTACAGCGAAAACAGTGAGTTTAAAAAAGTTAAGGTATTATCTTATGAAGGGGTATTTGAAGATACAACATCTAAGTATGATAGTAAATGGGCCTATTCAAAATCTATTTTTGTACCTATTCCAGAAGAAAAAGTAGAGGTGACATTAGTATTTCAGAATTATTTAAGTGAAAATTTTGAAAAAGAAATAATAAAAATGACGGAGCAGATAATAAAAGAAATAAAGAGAAATAAGAATTTAAAAATAGTTACTGAGAAAAAATATGATACTGCAAAAGAGGGAAAGAAATATATAAAAGATCAATCAATTATAAAGTTACATGAACTATTAGGAATACAATTGGATAGTATGGAATATAAAAAGTATACTACTAAAGAAAAATTCAGCTATTTATATATAGATAAAAATCTTGAGGCAACATCTTCTAAGAGTATAAATAATATTAGTGTAGACATAACAAAATATAATAAAGATAATAGTAGCAATATATCAGTACCAATTTCAATTTTTGAAAAAGTAAAGATTTTATCTTATGATGGAATATTTATGACACGTTATGATGATGGCAATTGCCTTGAATTATATATGCCAGATAAAAAAATTAAGATACATTTATCTTCTACAAATGATATGAAAAAAGAAGATGCAATAAAAGCTATGGAAGCAATAATAATGGACATTAACAAATAATTTAAATATGGCAGAAACAGAATGGTATTTAAGAAGCTCTTAAATACCATTTTGTTTATGTACTTAGTTACAGGATAAATTTATATTATTTCATACTTTTGCTCTTTAAATAACTATATCAGAAATTTTAGTCAACGAGAAATTAACAATTATAGTTGAAATTAATTGAGAAAGGTGCATTGTAAATTAATTCCACCTCACATGAACAGCTTATACAATTGAAAGTTGATAATGAAAAATTGATAATTGTGGTTGAGATTAATTTCTTTAAATAGATTTTTCAATAAAAGTGACTGTGTCACTTTTAAAATAAATCAGTTCAAAACTTATTTCATAAAAGAGAAGTATCAATAATTATCCATTGTCAATCGTCAATTCTCAATTGCATAAAGGTGCAGTATTCCGTTAATTGAAAATTAAGTATTAAGAATGAAGAATTATGGTTGAAATTAATTGTTAAGGAATTAATTTCTTAAATATACTTTTGTAGGGGCAAAAAGTGTTCGCCAGTTCCATAATATATTTTTAGAAAGCTGTTGGAAAATGATCAAAATTTGGTCAAAGGCAACAGTTTCTTTTTATAAAGATTATTTTCATATTTTCATATAAATTGTTGTAATATGATGAACATTGCGTATTTTATTTATGGAATTTGTAGATAATTAAAAAGATATTATATTTACAAAAAGATAAAAAATAGAAATAATGTTTATAAAATGTTAATTATTTCTATTGTTTATATAGTCTAATATAGATTTGTATCATGATATAGAAAAATTAAGGGGGTTTAGTAAATGGAAATCATAGTGAAAGGATTTAATAATTCATCAGGAACATTTGGTGAGTCATGTACATGTGATTGTAATTGTAATTGTAATTGTGTTTACAACGATCTTGGAGACAAAGTTTTTGATGATATTCAGTGTGCTAAAAAAGGAAAGTTTGATTGGGGATATGAGTGTACGAGACATACTCCATCTAACTAAATATGAAATTTATGAAATTTATGAAAATAGTGAAAGGTAGAATATTTCTACCTTTTACTATATGAAATGGGGGATCAGAATGAAATATAAAAAATCTAAATATAATATAGAAATAGATAATCTAGATAATGAAAAAGTTATATTATTTAACACTTTTTCAGGTGCGTTAGCAACAATGAAAAATGAAGAGTATAACATATATAATAATATTGAAGATGTAGATATAGATAACGAAAAAAATTTAGATATAATAAATTTAATGTATAATAATGGATATATTGTTGAAGATGAAATAGATGAGTATAAAAGATTAGAATTGGAAACTAAGTTCGTAAGATATAGTAATAAAGGAGCATTACATATAACTATTGCACCAACAATGAATTGCAATATGGAATGCCCATATTGCTTTGAGCAAAAGGACGCAAAAAGGATGGATAAGGATATAGAGACTAAAATAATTAAATATATAAAAAATTATTTATCAAGAAATCAGGAAATAAATGCATTAACTGTTGCATGGTATGGTGGGGAACCATTACTAGAAAAAGAAACCATAAAAAGAATGTCTAAAGAAATAATAGAATTCACTAAAGAAAATAATATAGATTATACATCAAAAATAATAACTAATGGCGTTTTATTAGATTATGATACAGCTAGAATGTTAAAAGAGGAATGTAAAATATCATTTGCTCAAATTACATTAGATGGTGTTTATGAAACTAATAATAAAACTAGAATTTTAAAAAATAGAGATGATAGTTTTAAAATAATCACAAATAACATAGAAAAAGCAAAAGATATTTTAGATATTACAGTAAGAATGAATATAAGTAAGGAAAATGTAGAAGATAGTAAAAAATTAACTGAATTTTTTGTTGATAAAAATTGGCAGGAAAAAGTTAATTTATATTTTTCGCCAGTAACATCGAATACGGATGTAAATAAAAATATTTCTAATAAATGTTTTACTATGAATGAATTCAATGAAAATTTTTTAGAATTTGAGAGTCATTTGGTGACAAATGGTATTAGAGAGAATGTAACATATCCAGAAAATTTTTTTGGATGTTCTGCTATAGGAGTACATGGATTAGTAATAGACCCTGAAGGGAACTTTTGTAAGTGTTGGCATAGAATAAATATACCTGAATACTATATTGGAAACATAAAGGAAGGCATTAATATAAATAAAGAATATATTGAATGGCTTACTTTAGAGACACCAAAAAAATGCACTGAATGCAAGATATATCCTATATGCAAAAGTGGATGTCCACATGATAGATTAAATAATAATAATATTCCAATATGTGAATATTCAATGAATCAATTAATAGATCAAATAAAAACATTTTATAAAAATTTAGATAAAGAATATGCATAAATATGCTTTCAAATATCTAAAAAAATACAAGGCATATGGGATTATTGTAATAATTTTGAGTATTATAGGTTCTATATCTAACATTTTAAATTCATATATAATTAGTATTTATATTGATAAACTTATTGAGGTAGTAACTTATAATTATATTTATAAATTTATATGTATTTTGTTTATTATTTTTATTATAAATATATTATCAAAATATATAAATAACTTAATCATGATTAATATTGTTATGAAATCTGTATTTGACATGATATATGATATTTTTGAACATGTAAAAAGAATCCCATTAGAAATATTAAATAAATTTGATAGTGTATATTTAAATCAGAGAATTAATAGTGATAGTAATGAAATTATAAGTTATGTGACTAATAATTTTATAGGTATAATCTTAAATAGTTTAAATATATGCATAATAAGTACAATATTATTAAAAATAAGCTACAAGATAAGTGTTATACTATTTTTCATGATACCTGTATATTTATCTATATATTTTTTATTTAAGAACTTGCTTTATAAATATAATAAAAAATTAAAAGAAGTTCAAAATAGATATATGTCAGTATTAAATAGTCAAATTACAAATGTAAAATTAATAAAAATGAATAGTTGTTTTGAATTTTTTTCAAATTCTATGAAAAAGAATTTGAAGAATATTTCAAATTAAATTTTAAAACATCTTTTCATAACATAAATTTTAATTTTATTGGATTAATAACATCGAGTATATCTACAATATTATTATGTTTAATGGGTTTTTTGAGATAAAGAAAGGTAATTTATCAGTAGGAAAATTTATTGCTATAAATAATTTTTTTCCAATGCTAGTTAATAGCATTGAATATTTTTTCCAATTAGGATCAAATTATCAAAAAGCTAATGCATCATATCAACGTATAATGGAAATCTTACAAATAGATAAAGAAAAAAATGGTTTAGAAAAGCTGGAGATTATAGAAAATATAATATGCAAAGATATATCATTTTCTTATAATGGATGTAAAAATATAATAGATAAATTTACATACGAATTTAAGAAAGGAAATATATATTGTGTTTTGGGTGGAAATGGTAAAGGGAAAACTACATTAATAAATATATTAACTGGTTTATATCAGAGTTTTGATGGACAAGTTTTATATAATAATATAAATATAAATAATATGGATCTATATTATTTAAGGCAGAACAAAGTTTCTGTATCAGAACAAGAACCAACTCTAATACAGGATTCTATACAAAATAATATAACTTATGATAATGAAAACATTGAGAAGAAAATGGTAGAGTACTATATAAATAAATTTAATTTAAATCAATTTAATTTGGATTATGAAATAAATAGTGGTAATAATATTTCAGGTGGTGAAAAACAAAAGATTTCATTGATAAAGTGTTTTTCCAAAAAAAGTAATCTAATTATATTAGATGAGCCAAGTTCTGCATTAGATAGTAAAAGTATAGAAGTATTAAAGAGTGAATTATGTGAATTAAAGAAAGAAAATATCATAATTATAATAACCCATAACCATTCTTTTGAAGATATTTGTAATTATAAAATTTGCTTATAAAAATTATAAATGAATGAGATCTTGTGAAAGAACATTATATACATTATATGTTTAATATGCATTTTAGTATGAGAAATTATTTTTTATAATTATCCTATGATTAAACGTAATTTAGTAAAAATATTAAGTCTATTAAAATTAGTAATCAATATAGAAATAAGGGAAGTTGATAATAGAAATCATAATAAAAGGATTTAATAATTCATCAGGAACATTCGAGGAAATGTGTACATGTGATTGTAATTGTAATTGTAATTGTAACTGTGTTACAGATGATAGTACAGGATTTATTTATGAAGAAGTTCAATGTGCAAAAAAAGGAAAGTATGATTGGGGCGCTACGTGTAAAAGACATACTCCAACAGGCTAAATAAAATGATAAAATAAATGAGCTGTTGTAAAATGACTAGAATCCAGTCAAGAGTGACAGCTCTTTTTAATATAAATAGGAAATAGTTCAATTCATTATTGCAATTTATCAGAAATTAATTTTTAAAGTATATTTTTGTAGGAGTAAATACTGTTCACAATTTTTGTAATGTGTATTTAGAAAGTTGCTGCAAAATGACTAAAATTTATTTTTAAAAACTTATATAAAGGAGGAAAAGTTTTGAAGAGAAGAATTATATATATTATATGTTTTATATGTATTTTAGTAGGAGGAATTATTTTTTATAATCGTCCTATGAATCATATTGATTATATTAAGAAAAATAGTAGAGATTTAAAACTTAATGATATTGATGATAATAGTGATTTAGATTTAATATGGGAAGATATAAAGGATAAAAGCATAATTTTTACAAATGAGCATCATGGTATTAAAGAAAATTCAGATATTCAATATAAATTTATAAACTATTTAATGGATAATTGGGATTTAGAATATTTTTTAATGGAATGTGGACATGCATCAGGAGTTATTTTAAATGAGTATTTACAAAGTGGAGATGAAAAATTATTAGATGATATTTTTGAAAATGGAGTCTTAGAAAAAGGGAATACTTATGAAGCAAAGGAATTTATGAAAAAATTATACTTAAAAAATAAGGATTTACCAGAGGATAAAAAATTAATTATAGTTGGATTAGATGTTATGGAAGAACCAGGAGGAGTAACTTATTATTTTAAAAATATATCAGAAAAGCATAAGGAAATGCCTAAAGTACAATTAGATAAAATGAAAAGTATTCTACAATATTCTGAATTAGAGTGGACTGCAACAGAAAAAAGTAGTGAATTTTTAAAAGTCATTGAAGACTTAGATAAAGACTTAGAAGAAAGTGAAAATGCATATGTAAAATATTTAGGCAATGATGGACTGTTTGATCTTAAGTTAATAGTAAATAATTTAAAAAGCAGTTCCGACATAGAAAAGTCACTTAAAAAAGGAGGGATGACTGCTAATAAAGGATATTATGAACTAAGGGATAAAATGAGTTATGAAAACTTTAAAAAGATATATGAACGTTTTGGAGGCGGAAAGTATTATTCTCATTATGGATTACAACATGTTTATCAAAATGAAATTAATACTGTGAAATTTTTAGCTGCAAACTTTAAAGAAGATCCTAATTTTAAAGATAATATATATAGTATAAATACCATATATAAAGAAGGACAATATTATAATTATTCGAATTTAGCACCAGTAGAATATTATAGTATTACCACAGATTTAAAAAATATTTTAAAAGAAGCTGGCATGGAAAATGGAAACAAAATAATTGTATTAGATAATAAAAGAAGCCCTTATAAAAAGAAAATTTTTAAAGAATGCTTTCAATTTCCTGAAGCTGAGATAAATGAGGAGCTTTTTAAAGAAAATAAAGGGGTAACTACAGATTATTTTCAATCAATAATAGTAATAGAAAATCCAACTCCAATTAAGTGGTTGCATTGGGAAGATTTTATAAAGGGAAACATTAAATAAAGATTAAAAATTATGCAATGAGTTAGAAATAAATAATGCATTAATAGTAAAATTGAATATTATAGTAAAATGTGAATAAGAGGCTGTTTTAGAGCTAACTTTTTAAGTTAATTCCAAAACAGTCTCTTTTTTATAAGAAGTTACTACGTAATTTGGAAAAATTAATTCAAGACTTGCCTCTAAAGGAGAAATATCAATAATTGTTCAGCGTCAATCATCGATTTTCAATTGTGTAAGGGTACAGCATTTAGTTAATTGAGAATTAAGTATTAACAATGAAGAATTATGGTTGAAATTAATTCTTTGTAAATTAATTTCTTTAATATACTTTTGTAGGGGTGAACAGTGTTTGCCAGTTCTATAATACATTTTTAGAAAGCTAGTGCAAAGTGATTAAGATTTGGTCAAAGGCAACGGTTCCTTTTTATAAAGAATTATTTTATATTTTTATAAAAATTGTTGTAATATGATGGAAATTGCGTATTTTATTTATGAAATTTGTAATCAATTATAAAAGACATTATATTTACAAAAAGTACAAGAAATGGAAATAATATTCACAAAATATCAATTATTTTTACTGTTTATATAGTTTAATATAGATTTGTATCATGGTATAAAAAAATTTAAGGGGGACTTAGCAATGGAAATTATAGTAAAAGGATTTGGTAATTCATCAGGAACATTCGGGGAAATGTGTACATGTGATTGCAATTGTAATTGTAACTGTGTTACAGCTGATGATACAGGTAAGACGTATGACGAGATTCAATGTGCTAAAAAAGGAAAGTTTAATTGGGGATATGAGTGTACGAGACATACTCCATCTAACTAAATATGAAATGGGGGATTAGAATGAAATATAAAAAATCTAAATATAATATATAAATAGATAATCTAGATAATAAAAAAGTTATATTATTTAATACTTTTTCAGGTACATTAGCAATAATGAGAAATAAAGTGAATAAAGGCTGTTTTAGAGCTAACTTTTTAAGTTGATTCTAAAACGGCCTCTTTTTTATAAGAAGTTACTACGTAATTTGAAAGAAATTTTTGTAGGGGCGAACAGTGTTCGCCAGTCTTCTTTTGTTTATACATCATAATTTAAGATAGATTAATATTATGACAAACACTGTTCGCCGCTACAGTTAGATAATTAATATGGAATTGAATTTTTACTAGCATGAAGTTGCTAGTTTTTTTATTGTAAGAAGTTACTGTGTAACTTGAAGAGAAATTAATTCAAGACTTCTCCCTAAAGGAGAAGTATCAGCAATTGTCCATTCTCAATCGTCAATTCTCAATTGTATAATCCCTAATCTTAAACGAATTCTTATTTGTTTTGGTAAATATAATGATATGATAACGTTATTTTTAGGAGGTGAATATTTGTTGGCATAAATTAACATTGACCATTTTAAATTACTTGAATATAATAAACTGAGATTTAATTAGTTTAAATCTTAAATTTTTAAAGCGCCAGAACTTATAGAGTTTTTATTAGTAAAGCTTTCAAGAAAGCCATTACTAAAGAGTTTGTAAGTTGACGAGGATGGGGAGTATCGAATCTTCGGCGGGTGCCCCACGGTATCGCACTACCGTTAACGATTGACAAAAGCAGAGAGTAATTTCTGTTACAAATCAATCTGGTGTTAAAACCTTATTATGCAATATAAGGAAATGGTTCTATGTTTATGGTATTTATTGAATATTGTGACAAATGGCCTTTGCTTATCTTTGTGTAAAATATTTTAATATGGAAGGAAGAAGATTTTATGTGCGGAATAGTAGGTTATTTCGGAAAAAGAGAAGCGTCACCATTATTAGTTGAAGGTTTAAGTAAACTGGAGTACAGAGGTTATGATTCAGCAGGAGTTGCTATTTTAAAAGAAGATAATCTTGAAATAGCAAAATGCAAGGGAAGACTTTCTTGTCTTGAGGAAAAGTTAAAGGAGAGTCCTCTTCATGGAACAATAGGAATAGGACATACAAGATGGGCAACTCATGGACAGCCATCAGATGTTAACTCACATCCACATTCAAATGGAAAGAAAACTATAAGTGTTGTTCACAACGGAATTATAGAAAATTATATCAGTATTAGAGAGTGGTTAATATCAAAAGGATATGAATTCACATCCGAAACAGATACAGAAGTAATACCTCAGCTTATAGATTATTACTACGATGGAGATTTGATTAAAGCTGTAATGAAAGCAGTTTCCAAAATGGAAGGGGCTTATGCAATAGGAGTTGTTACAACTCATGAACCAGATAAGATGGTGGCTGTAAGAAAAGATAGCCCACTTATAGTTGGTCTTGGAAAAGATGAGACTTTTATAGCTTCAGATATACCAGCAGTTTTAAATCAAACTAGAGACATTTATTTATTAGAAGATAAAGAGTTTGTTATTATAACTAAAGATGGTGTTAAAATAATAAATGAAGATGAAGAAGTTGTAAATAAAGAAGTTTATCATGTAACTTGGGATGCAGATGCTGCTGAAAAAGGCGGATATGAGCATTTTATGATAAAAGAGATACATGAACAACCAAAAGCAATAAAAGATACAATGACATCAAGAATAGTTTTAGGACAACCTATAAAGCTTGATGATATTCATATAACTAAAGAGCAAATAAATAAACTTAATAAAATTTATATAGTTGCTTGTGGAACAGCCTATCATGCTGGAGTAGTTGGAAAATATGTTATAGAAAAGCTTGCTAGAATACCAGTTGAGCTTGATATAGCATCTGAATTTAAATATAGAGATCCAATTTTAGATGAAAATTCATTAATGATAGTTATAAGCCAATCAGGAGAAACAGCAGACACTATGTCAGCATTAAGACTTGCTAAATCTAAAGGTGCAAGAGTTATAGCTGTTACAAATGTTGTAGGAAGTTCAGCTTCAAGAGAGGCGGATGACGTTCTATATACTTGGGCAGGACCAGAAATAGCAGTTGCATCAACAAAGGCTTATGTAACTCAGCTTATAGCAATGTATATAATTGGATTATTCTTTGCACAAAACAAAGAAACTCTATCAAATGAGGAAATAGAAGAAATTAAAGCTGCAATGCTAGAACTTCCAGGAAAAGCAGAAAAAGCATTAGAATGTAAAGAAGTAATACAAAAAATGACTTCAAAAACATCTATGCAAAAGGATATGTTCTTCTTAGGAAGAGGACTTGACTATGCAGTAGCAATGGAAGGTTCATTAAAGCTTAAAGAAATATCTTATATTCACTCAGAGGCATATGCTGCTGGAGAATTAAAACATGGTCCAATAGCATTAATTGAAGATGGAACCATAGTAATAGCATTAGCAACTCAAGAAGAGTTATATGATAAAATAGTGAGCAACGTTCAAGAGGTTGTATCAAGAGGCGCTAAAGTATATATGATAGCACAAGAGGGACACTGTGAAGTACAAAAAACAGTTAACTCAGCAATCTATATACCAAAAGTAATGGATTTACTAGCACCAGTAATCACAGTAATTCCACTACAACTATTCTCATACTACATGGCAATAGAAAAAGGCTGCGACGTTGATAAACCAAGAAACCTTGCAAAATCAGTAACAGTTGAATAAGATATTATAGATAAAAAAGTAGACTTAGAATAACTTTTATTCTAAGTCTACTTTTTTAAACTAAGATGTAGAATTTAAAGTATATTATAGGGTTCCTTAATGAAAAATTAACTTATGCATAATTTTAATTTCCATAACAAAAATTATTTTCTATGAATGAAAAATGAAGAATCATGGTTAAAACTTCACCAGCAAAGCCTTTGGAGTTTTTTAAAATGAATTTCATCCTAAATTTTTCATTTTTAATTGTTAACCCTTAATCTCTAAGAGGTTAATCTGTTTTTATATAAAATTTATTCTCCAGAGTATATATTAAGTTTCCGCATTGTATCTCTATAATGCATTAATATATGGGGTTGCAGGTTTAAAGTAAATAAAAGAATCTTCTAAGCTAGAAGGTTCTTATGAAAATCTTTTATTTTCTTAGAATAGGTGCGTAAATCTTAATCATGAATGATTCGTCTTTAAAATTAGCATCGTATACCTCAAAACTAGGAAGTTTTGAGTAAACATATTTGTTCTTGGTATAAATTGTTTGAGGTTGTTCCAGACCTTGCTCACGTAGCCATGTCTTGTAAAAATATTTCCAAAATTCTCCGCTAGTTTCCATAGCGAGGATAGTATCAAATACTGCGTATTCACAGGTGTCAAATCTACGGGCAATCAAACCAGAAGGCAAGTTGTCAAGTGTAGAAACTTCCACGCCAACCATATACTTGGCCGTATCATTTCCTCTTGATTCATGAGTCATACCATATACTACTGGGTGATTTACTTGATCAGGAATTAATTCTACCAAATTTTCATTATTCCATTGGTCATATAAATCTCCTATATTGTCAGTACCTATATTGTAGTCAATATCAGCTTCAATTCCCACTACTAGGAAGCTTTCTTTTGTGACAAACTTTACATTTTCGAAGCATTGTTTTAAATCCATAATTATACCTCTTTCCATAAATAAATTTTCTGGAGGAAAAGGATCAATAGGTGGATTTATTTTTCTGAAATGTGCCGGTGGAATTTTGTATTGACGTACAAATTTCTTAGTAAGCGATTGCTGAGAAGAAAAGCCTGATTCAAAGGCTATAGAAATGATTCTCTTATCAGTTTCTTTAAGTGCTTTTGCTGCTTGGTATAAACGGTATTGATTAACATATTCTTTCACGGTGTAACCTGTAATAATTCTAAATACCATTGAAAAGTAAGATGGTGAAAGATATATATATTCAGCTATATCAGAAACTAAGATATTTTCGTCATAGTTTCTGTGTATAAACTCTGTCGCTTTAAATATAGTATTCAGATAATCCATGTTAATCCATCCTTCCAATATTATATTACTATATCAGGCATGTAAAAGTTTTGTCAGAATCAACTTAGTTTGAAATTTACCTATCAAACATTCAAATTTGATGGAGATGAGTGAGGGATTGTACCATAAATTATATATGGCTCAAGCTAAGAATTATAGAGAATAAATGTAAGTAAGAGAGAAGATATGGTAAAATATATGTAATTAAAATTTGTAATTTATTATGGTTTAAATTTTATGAAGGGGATTTTAACATTATGGTTAACATCAGACATGCTAAGGTAGAGGAATATGAAAATTTAACTGATATAGCTATTAAATCCGAGGCCTATTGGGGATATGATTCTGATTATATGGATAAGTTTAAGTCCATTTACAATGTAAGTAAAGAATTTATAAAAAATAATTCCACTGCTCTTATAGAAGAAGATAACAGTATCATTGGATTTTATGGTTTAATATGCAAAGATAATGAGGCTTCTTTAGAGTATTTTTTTATTGAACCTAAATACATAGGTAAAGGATATGGAAAATTGCTATGGAATTATCTAGTTAGCGATTGCAAGAATCTTGGTATTAAAGACTTTGACATAGTAACAAGTCAACAGGCTAAAGAGTTTTATGTAAAAATGGGAGCAATACCATGTGGAGAAGTAGAGTCTCTTCTAAAAAAAGGACGCATAATTCCACAATTAATTTACACAGTAGAAAAGTAGAGAGTTTTACAATTGATTTTTAAGACTCATTTTAGAATGAGTCTCAATTTATTTTTAGCTTTAATTGAAAAGTTAAATGAATCTAGTAATAATTATTTAAAAATAACAGTAAAAAAATCCATCTTGAATTGTGCCTAAATAAGTAAAAAATTATAACAAATCGAAATTTAAATTTTGTGGAGGAATTATGGAAACTGTTATTGGATGCTCAGCAATAATATATGATAATAATAAAAAAGTTTTGATTTCACAAAGAAGTAAAACAAAACATAAATTTCCGTTATTTTGGGAAACAGTAGGTGGAACTTTAGAAAATGAAGAAAGTCCAGAAGAATGTATTAGAAGAGAGGTTAAAGAAGAATTAAATTGCAGCATTAGAGATTTAGAATTATTTAAGGTCTATATTATTAATTCAGATAATCGTTATGTTTTAATTGTGTATACAGGTAAACTTATTGGTGAAGTAGAAGCAAATGGAGAGATAGAGCAAGTTAAATGGGTAACTAGGAATGAAATTGATAAATACAATTTTATGGGAAATTGCAAAGAAAAGATTATAGACTTTTATAATGAGGAAGCTGAGAAAAGAATTGAAGAACTTAGAGATAAACAGAATATAAAAAGATATAAAGTGGGCAATTGTAGGAAATTACATCCAAATTAATTTTAGGGGGATATTTTATGTATCAATATTATAAGGGATTGATTATTAGAGAAGGAGCAGATGGACTTAAGGGGGATACGATTAAAAAAATGTACAATGAGGTTGGTTGGGTGTCTGCAAGTCAACCATCATGGCAAGATGAAAAGTACGAAATCTGCTTCAAAAATTCATCATGGGTTTTCACTGTCTGGGATAAGGAAGATATGATAGCTATGGTAAGGGTTGTGTCAGATAGAATTATGACTGCAACAATCCAAGACCTAGCTGTGAAAGAAGAGTATCGAGGAAAAGGCATAGGTAAAAAACTTGTGGACCTGTGTTTAGAAAAGTTACCCCATGGAAATTGGTGGGCGCATACAACTCCAGAAAATTATGACTTCTATAAAAAATGCGGATTTGAAATGCCTCAAATATCTGATAGTTCAACAATGACATATATGGGATATACTAAGGCTAAATTAGAAGGACATAGATAGATAATGTTTTAGATTTTTCTTAAGATGTGCATCAAATTGTAATTATTACAAGGGACTAATATATTGTGCACTAGATATGATAAGAAGGGAACAATAAATATGCGAAGTGAACAAGAAATGATGAATTTGATATTGAATATAGCAAAGGATGACGATAGAATTCGTGCTGTATATTTATCTGGTTCAAGGGTAGATCCTAATGCGACACATGATAAGTATTCAGATTTTGATATTATTTATATAGTGAAAGATATTCAGTCTTTTACAAGCAGTGAGCAATGGTTAGGATGTTTTGGAGATAGATTAATCACGCAAAAGCCAAATGATTGGTACAGTCATCCATATGATTATAGCAGTAACCAAGATTTTGTATATTTAATGCAATTTAAAGATGGGAACAGAATTGATTTAACTCTTGTAGATATTGAAAATATTCAGGGAAAAATATATGATAAAGAACCTAGAATTATATTACTTGATAAGGATGGAATAGATGGATTAGATGCTATTGAAGTAGGCGATTACTATTATATTCAAAAACCTACAGCAGAAGAGTTTAGAGATTGCTGCAATGAATTTTGGTGGTTAAGTATAAATGTTGCAAAGGGATTATGTAGAGAAGAATTGATGTTTGTTAAGTCATTTATGGAACGTTATGAAATGGATATGTTTTTAAGGATGCTTAATTGGAAAGTTGGAATTGAATACGATTTTTCAGTTTCTACAGGAAAATGCTACAAATATTTTAAGAGATATCTTAGTGATGAAGAGATGGACAGATTTACAAATTTATTTCCTAATAGCACATATGATGATATCTGGGCAAAGTTGTTTGAAATGTGTAAATTTTTCCATGAGATTGCTTCTAAGCTATCAGAACATTTTAAATTTGAATATTGCAAAGAGGAAGCAAAAAAGATTATGGAATATCTTAAATCAATGCAACAATAAAAAATAATTGGAAATGATTATACTAAAATATGTAATGTACCTCTTGAAGATTTACCAGATATTAATTTGGTAGATGATATAAAAAACATTAACTAAATCAAGAATAAAAGATAGGGAAAATAGGAGTGAATCATATTGAAAGATAAAATTAAAGTACATTTTATGGGTATATGTGGAAGTGGAGCTGCCCCTATAGCAATTATAGCTAAAAATATGGGATTTGAGGTATCTGGATGTGATTTAAATGTAAAAGGATACTATAGCAATACTCTTATAGAAAATAATATAGAAGTTAAAAAAGGTCATGATTCAAAACATATAGAAGGCATTGATGTTTTGGCGATTTCACCTGCTATTTTAGATATTTCACCTAATCATCCAGAAATCATAGCAGCTAGAGAAAGAGGCATTTTAATGACGTGGCAAGAATTTTCAGCTAGATATATCCAAAATGAAAAGTTTGTTATTTCCATTGCAGGAACTCATGGTAAATCCACAACTACAATTTTAATGGGAATTGTTTTAGAAAATGCAGAGTTGGATCCAATTGTTGAAGCAGGTACAACTTTTAAGAAGTGGGGTGGAGGATATAGGATAGGAGAGTCAAAATATTTTATCTGCGAGGCGGATGAATTTAATAACAATTTCCTTAACTATAATTCTTCCATAGCTATAATAAACAATGTAGAAATGGATCATCCAGAATTTTTTAAGGATTTGGATGAAGTTAAAGATTCTTTTAAGAAGTTTATAAAAAAACTTCAAATGCCCAAAATTTTAATTGTTAATGAGGAAAGTACAGCCCTTAAAGAAATATTATATGAATTAAAAGATTGGCTTCACGAAGAACAAGTAAAAGTTATAGGATATTATATAAATAATAATTGCGATTTTCCTTTTGATATAGAATATAAAGCAGTTCTAGGTAGAAGTCTTTCTGAATATTCAGAGTACAAAGTTATAAATGGAGATAAAGAATATGAATTTCAATTAGGATTAATAGGAAAACATAATATTGAAAACTCTTTAGGTACATTAATTGCTGCTTTAGAGTTAGATGTTGATATAGATGTAATAAAGGATTCTTTTAAAAATTTTAAGGGAATAGGAAGAAGATTAGAATTAATAGAAGATATAGAAGGTGTTAAAATTTATGATGATTTTGCTCATCATCCTACAGCTGTAGCATCAACATTAGAATCAATTAAAGTTAGCCACCCAGGAAAAAAAGTTTTTGCTATTTTTGAGCCGCATCAGATTTCAAGAATAAAGTTATTTTTTCACGAATTTGCAGAAGCATTAAAAAAAGCAGATAGAGTTATTATTTTAAAACCATTCTTAGGAAGAGAGGCAAATAAAAATATTGAACCAATAAATGTAGAAACATTGGTAAATGAAATAAATCCAGATATAGCAGAATATATAGAAGACTATGATAATGTATGCAATAAAATTATCAATGAAGTTGAAAATGGAGATATAATTATGGTTTTTGGAGCCGGTGAATCCTATAAATTATCTAGGAAAATCATTAATATGTTAAAAGAAAAAAGTAATATAGAGATAAATTAAAATCTTATAGGCTTTATTATAAAAAACCATATAATAATATCAAAAAATAAAGGAGCGTTTTTTATTTTAATCTATACTTTTAGTGATAAGATAAAATATATCATATTAGCTATAAATGTATATTACTTGTGGAAGTTAATATAACATTTCACTAAGTTTATAACGTTCCTTTTTCTATTTATATCTTTAAAGTACATATTATATATTTATTTAAAGTTTAATATCCAATTGACAGCTTTCAGAACATTTTCAGCAATATAATCAGCCTCATAATTAATCCATGTATCTCTAAATTCTGTTAAGCTTCCTTTTCCACCACCTGTCAATACTAGAACTCCTTTTACTCCTATTTTCTTCGATAAAATAATATCGGATATTCCCATGTCTCCTACTACAAAGCTATTTTTAAAATCAATGTTAAAATCTTGAACAGCCATATCAATTAATCCTGCTAATGTTTTTTTACAATTACACTTGTCTTCTCGAGTATGCGGAGAGCAATAAACTCCATCAATATATGCTCCTTCTTCTTTTAATCTTTTCTTTAAAAAATTCATTTTATCATCAAAGTATTCTTGTGAAAGATATCCTCTTGATATATTACTTTGATTTGTTATAATAATCGCCAGAATACCATTTTTATTTAGTTTTTTTATAGCTTCAATTGAAAAAGGATAGAAATCAAAGCTTCTAATATCATCTACCCCTGTTCCACCTAAAGTACCTTGCATATCTAAAAATACTGCCTTATTTAAAATATCTATACTTATAAATCTCCTCTATATTTTTTCAAAATAGTATATAGAATAAAAGTATAGTAGAACTTTTAATAGTATAAGTTAAAAAATAGATATATGTATATATGAATTAAACAATTTTTGTTTAAATTTCTCTATAAATTGTGATTTTAAACTATTTTTTCTAAAATCAAATAGTTATATAGTGTAATTTAGCCTGTTGTGCTAACTAATTTAACTAGCACAACAGGTATATATTAAGGTCTTATAAGTATTTTTATAGTATCTTCTGTTCTTTTATCAAAAATATTATAAGCTCTATCTATTTCATCTAAGCTTACTCTATGGGTAATTAATGGCTTAACATCTATCTTTTTAGAGGCTATTAAACTTAAAATGTCAGAAGCTAGATTTAAATCTCCAAGACCCATGGTTATATTAAGGTTTTTACAGAAAATTTCTGATAATGGAAAAAGTATATCTGCTCCTATACCAATAAGAGAAACTCTACCGCCAATTCCAGCACATTCTACAGCTTGTTGAATAGCTATCTCTGAACCAGAAGCTTCTATTACTACATCTGCTCCCTTACCTTCTGTAAGTTCATATACTTGCTTTAAAACATCACTTTTTGATGCATTTATTATATGAGTAGCACCTATTTCTTTTGCTTTATTCATTCTAAATAAGTCTTTTCTACCTACTAAAATTATTTTATTTGGGTTATATAGTTTTGAAGTTAAAATACTACTTAACCCTATAGGACCAGCTCCCATTATAACAACGTTATCTCCAGGTTTTATATTTGTTCTTTTTACAGCTGAATAAGAGGTTGATAGTATGTCAAAAACCATTACAGCTTCTTCATCGTCTATATTATCAGGTACATGTTTTAAACATATATCTGCAAATGGAACTCTAACATATTCTGCATGTACTCCATCAAGATTTTTACTTCCATGAACATTTAAAGAAGAACCCTTTACACAATGAGAAAAATTGCCTTTTAAACAATTTTCACATACTCTACAAAATGGAGCAGGAGGACCAATAACTCTATCATTAGGCTTAAAGTTCTTAACAGAGCTTCCTACTTGTTCAATTATACCAACATATTCATGTCCTAAAATAAAGCCTGGCTCTGAAGGGATAACCCCCTTTACTATATGAACATCGCTTCCACATAGAGCTGTGAGGGATACTTTGACTATTACATCAGTATCATTTACAATGGTTGGTTTTTCAACTTCCCTCAATTCAACCTTGTTAAAATCAGAAAAATAAAAAGCTTTCATAAAAATACCTCCCCTGAAATAACTCAATATAAGTACATTTTAATACATAAATCACGAAAAATTAACCAAATTTTACACATTTATAAAAATATCTTAATTAATCACCTCGGGGAACAGTTAAACAATTGAGAATTGATGATGAACAATTGACGATCATGATGGAAATCAACTCTTAATAATTGATTTCTTTAATGATTTTTAACCTACAATTTTATTAGTAGTTTTTGAGAATTTATATGTTAGCTGAAAGAGAAATTTAATAACTTTATATTGTAAATATTTATCTGTGCAGTAAATTTCTATTAAACTTTTTGATATTTTGTGTTAAAATCTTATGGTACTTAATTATTACACAATAAAATTTACTTTATATGTATTTTGATTTGTTTCTTATGTCCTAAAGTAAAGTTTTTATGATTGTACATAATAGCTTATTATGGTAATATTTTCTCTTTTATATGCTTAATATAAAAGTTGAAATAAAAATTATACAAATATATTTAAAGGAGACGAACTAAAGATGAAAAAATTTTTAGGGAAATTATTTGAAGTTATAGTTATTGTTTTATTTTTCTTGATAGGTGCTAAAACATTTAGAGTGCTTGATGCTACTATTGAACTCGCTGGGGAAACTTCAGTAGAAGCTGAAAATTATAGTGAGTATTGTAATATAGTAAAACAATCTATAAATAATTATGACAGCTCTATAATTATAAAGATTAAAGATTTTGATAAAGAAACATATGATGTTGATTCTATGAACAACATATTGAAAGCTAACGAATTAGAGACTCTTAATTCCAGTGTAAAACGATATACAATTACCAAATATGATATACTTAATACTTTTTTAAAAATTGATTTTAGATACGTAGATAGTGTGGAGGAATTAAAGAGAAAAGAAAAATTGGTAAATGAAAAAGTTCATGAGATAGTTAAAAATACAATTACTAATGAAATGGGAGAGTATGAAAAAGAAAAGGCCTTATATGATTATCTAGTCAATAATTGTGAATATGATATGGATACCTTTAATTCCGGGGTATTGGATAAAAATAATGATGAATATAGTGCGTTAATTAATGGACTTAGTATGTGCAAAGGATATGCTCAGGCTATGAATCGGCTTCTAAAAGCTGCTAATATAGAGTCAAAGATTGTTATTGGAGATATTATTGATGCAGAGGAACCAGATAAGGAAAAACTTGGACATGCATGGAACATAGTTAAAATAAACGGTAAGAATTATCACATAGACGCTACTTGGGATTCTACATATACACATATGTATAATGAAACTTCAGATTATTTCTTTAATTTGTCAGATGAAGAAATAGAAAGTACTCGTACATGGAAAAGAAAGTCTTATCCTGTATGTAATACTTTACAATAATATATAGGAATTATAGAAGGCATTTTTAAAGAAAAATAAAGATGATAAAACTAATAATTACATATTTATAATTACTGTCATAAAATAAGAATATTGCATTATATCAATGATTTTGAATGTATTTAAAGTGAAATATATTCTATGTAGGGGCGAACAGTGTTCGCCAGAAAATATTGTACATACAGTTGAGTTTTAACTAGTTATCTAAACATTTATCCACATTGTTGATAAAAATAAATCAATAATGTGGATATTTATTTTAAAATCTATATGTGCAGATTAATTAGGTGATACAGCATGTAAAATGGAGTAAAGAAAATTAACTCTTATTGCTTAACAAAATAAATCAGAAAAAATAAAGAAGATGTTAATTTACATAGTGGAGTAACTGATGAAGTAAGTACATAAAAGATTACGTATAATTCTAGAAGGTATGGTTTTTATAATTATAATTTAGCACACACATACATATAAGTGTTAAAAATAATAAAGATTGATAACATAAAGTCTATATAAATACTTTTAAATTAATAAAAAATTCTTAAAATTATAAGTCAGTCATTGATTTGTGGTAAATAATATATTACAATATAATTATTGGAAATGAAAGGAGAATTAGTGATGAGTATGTTGTTATAATTCTAGTAAATAAAAATCTGTAATAAAATTATAGCAAGAATTTTTTAACCTTTTAAAAAATAGGTTTGTTTATGTGAATTTTAAGATTTTAATTATATAGATGGTCTTATCAATTACAATTCTTTAATTTTCATTTCATATTAAAATAAGTTATATAAAGGGTTAATTGTCACTTAGATTAATACTAAATGTTATGAATTACAAAGCTAATTTTATAGAATTTAGATATTAGAGGATAATGATTTATTAACTTTAGCTTATTTAATAATTTGAAACAGAACTGTATTCATTTTTGATAACACAGTTTTTTATTTTAAAATAAGGCGTTTACTATAAATAACCAGTCAAAGATGTGAGATATTTTGTACAATAGTGACCAGTTAATTTTAAAGACGTTTAAGTATATATGTCAATTGTAAGTTACCATAGCTATTAATCTTATAAAAGGTAAATAAGTTTACTTTGTAAGTATTTTTAATACTTGGTAATAAAATTTTAAAGTATAAAATTAAGTTAAACTTAAGTATATAGTATGTGGTGTTTTTACTATATACTTATACCATCATCATAGGGGAATAGGTTTAAAGCTTATAGGTTTTAATTATGGTGAAAAAATTGTACTTTTAACATTATAGTAGATATATGTAATATGAAATTTAAAGGATGTAGATGAATAGCGTGTTCATCTGCATCCTTAGTTTTTTTGAAAGGGGATGATTAAGAAATTTTTATGATTCAATAAAAAATAAATAGATATTATTAATAAATATTTTGAGTTTTGGAGGAGAATATGAACAAAAATTCTAGAAAAATTGGAAAGCTTCTTAAATTTATAATAGATCGGAATAACAGCACGTGATGGCAATGATAAATTAAATTCAGTTTTAATAACAAAATCATCAGAAGAGTCCTTTTATAATAAGTTTGAGTTGATAGAAATAGCAACGACTCGAGGCATCTTCAAAAAAATAACCAGTCAGTATGCTCGTCTATTTTTCATCATACTGCGTCGTTAGAACTTCATGATAGCCAAACTATCATGAAAACCTATCTCCTTGTATAATGCTAAATATACTTCGCATCTTTGACCTGTTATTTTTTTTCAGATGCCTTATATCAATGCTTAGATGGCAATAGATAAAGAGAGGAAGAGATAGTATGGATATTAAAAATAAAATGATAAAAAATTTAGATATGATAATAAATGAATATGTAGAGAAAGAATCCATTCCAGGATTAGCAGTAGGAGTAGTTTATGATAATGAGATTCTTTACACAAAAGGATTTGGTGTGAAGAATGTTGATACAAAAGAACCAGTTGATGAAAATTCACTTTTTCACATGGCATCAGTTTCAAAAACTTTTGTGGCTACAGGAATAATGCAGCTAGTAGAAAAGGGCAAGATTAAATTGGATTCACATTTAACAGAATATCTGCCGTACTTTCAGCTTAAAGATGATAGATATAAGAATATAACTATAAGGCAATTATTAAGTCATATGTCAGGCATGCCAGATGTAGATGATTATGGATGGGATAAGCCTCAATATGATGAAGATGCTCTAGAGAAGTATGTTAAAAGTATTAAAAATGAAGAATTAATGTGGGAGCCAGGAGAAAAATTTGCTTATAGTAATATTGCTTTTGAGATACTAGGGGATGTTATTGCAAAGGTTTCAGGGGTATCTTTTGAAGAATATATGAAAGTAAATATTTTAGAAGTTCTTCAAATGAAGGAAAGTGACTTTTTTAATCCTAATGTTTCAAAAGAATTACTTACAACACCTCATATTCTTGGAGTTGAAAATGGGTATGCTGGAGTAGTAAGTGAGGTATTTCCTTATAATCGTGCTCATGGACCAAGTTCTACACTATGTTCAAATGTAACAGAAATGTGTAACTATGCTATTGCTAATATGAATGGAGGATGTTTTGGAGAAGAAAAGATATTAGAACCACATAGTTATTCAGAACTTTGGCATAATCATGGTTCTACAGGTTGGGGTGGATACACTTCAGAAGTTGGATTAGCATGGTTTTTAGGAGAATATAAAGGAAATAAAGTGAGGTCTCATAGTGGATTAGATACAGGATTTAGAAGCAATTTTATCATCTTACCTGAAAGAGGTATATCTGTAGTTATTATGACTAATTCAGATTATATCGGACTTAAGCTTATTTGCATGGCTATTTTAGACATACTTTTAGGAGAAGAAGTTCAATATGTAAAACAATCTCTTGCACACCATATGGCAAAAAAATTGTTTGATAATAATTTTGAAGCAGCATTAAAAGAATATTACTTAATAAAAGAAAATTCATTTGATAAATATAATTTTATTGAGGATGAATTTAAATTTGTTGCTTATGAATTAGTGGAGCGGGGAAAAGTAAAAAAAGCTATTGAAGTTATGAAAATCTCCACTGAAATATCTCCAGAATCATCAAATCTTTACTATAATCTTGCTAAAATGTATTTACTTCATGGAGATAAAGAACTTGCCTTAGAAAACTATAAAGAATCAATGAAATTAGATCCTGATAATATAAAGGCTAAAAAGAAAGTAGAAGAATTAATTAGAGAAATTTAGTAAAAATGGGGGCTATATATGGAAGATATAAAATTAGTAGAATATAATAACTCTTACGCAAAATCCATAGCAGATATGTGGAGAAGAAGTACTGAAGGATGGAACGGAAATAATGGTACAGAAACAGAAGAGAGTATTTTAAAAGAACATGAAAGCATCACAGATATAAATACTTATTTAGCATTAAAGGGGGAAGAGGTAGTAGGATATTGCGGTTTTTCTAAATATCAGTATGATGATAACACCCTTTATATAAGACTTTTAAATGTAAGATATGATCTTCATGGGATGGGTATTGGAAGAGCTCTGGTATGCAAATGTGTAGAGAGGACTACAGAACTAGGATGGCCAAGAGTTGATCTTTTTACATGGCCGGGAAATATAAAATCTCTTCCTCTTTATAAAAGATGTGGATTTTTTTTAGAAAAGAGAGATGATACCACACATTTGATGAATTTTATCCCAAAAGTATTAAATACAGAGGCATTTAAAGAATATTTTAAAAATGTAAATTGGTATAGAGATTTAGAGAGAACTATAGATATGGAACCAGATGGCATAGAAGAAGATGGATTCACCTATTATGAGTATAGTTGGGAAAAAGAAGGAAAAGAATTAAAAGTTCAATTTGAAAATAAAAGCCGAGGCATTAGATTAGTTGACGTAGAAGATTACTTAATTAAGACTTATGTGGAGGAACAAAAGCTTATATTTGGAGAGAAGTATAAGATTAAATATGAAGTTTTAAATAAATCTAAAACTCCTTTAAATATTAAAATTAAGGGCTTAGATGATAAAAATATAAAGTATTCATTTAATGATGAATTTGAAGTTTTAGATAGAGAAATTATTGAAGGGGAATTTGTGGTTGAGGAACCTAAAGAAAAGGTAGCCTCATTAAATACTTATCCATCTGTTATATCAGAAGTTTTAATAAATGGAAAGAGTGTAGAATTTAGAATTGGTATAGATTCGCAATATCCGGCAGATATATCTCTAAAAGTTCCAAAAGGAGAATGCTATAAAAATGTTAATTCATCTTTATATTTAGATATAAAAAATAACTATCAAAAAGATGTTACCTTTGAAATTAAGCTTAGAGATAATGAGTCTATTAAGTTTATAAATAAAGAAATAAATATAAATATGAAGGCAAATGAGAAAAAGTCTTTAAAAATTCAATATATATTAAATAACTTTAATTTCTATAATGAATTGATTGAAGTGAAGGCTAAATTTCCAGATGGAAAAGAGGTGGTGTTTACAAAAGCATTAGTTGCTCCTTTTAAGGGTAGAGAAGGAAGATTTGGTGGCAAAACAGAAGACTTTTATATGATTGCAAATGGACCTTATTCATTAAAATTAGATGAAGAAAATAGTATATCAATAGAAGCTTTTGGAGCATATGATTTGGCTTTCAATTTATACTATCCAATGTTAGGAAGACCTTTTTCTGAAGAATTTTCTAATGGAAGACCTAATAATATAGAGCATTATGAAGAAAAAGATAAGATAGTTTTAAAAATAACCTATATATCTGAAATCTTTAAAAATATAAGAGTAGAATCTATATTAAAGCTTTCTCAAAATGGAATAGTAGAATATCATTACGAGATATATAATGATGGAGACGCTGAAATAGCTAGTGACATTTTCTTATGCAACAATTTATTTATGAAATTAACTAATGGTATTTTGCCAATAAAAAATAAATTTGTTCAAATTATAGACCCAAGAGCTATGTGGGCAGAAAATTTTAATCTTGATGATTTAACAGAAAATTGGATATATGCTAGGGGCACAGGAGAAAACATAGGAATATGCTGGCATAAAGATTTGAAAATTAAATCAAATGGGTGGAAGATTGCCTTTGAGCATAATCTTGGGAAGATGAAAGCTTGTGAAAAAAAGGTAACAAAGCCTGTGTTTATGGTATTGAACACCTTTAAAGATTGGAAAGACTTTAGAAATTTTGCTCTAGAAGAAAGTAATGCTGAGAATTTACATTTTAATAACAATTTTGAAATGATTATAAACGAAGGTAATCCTTTTGTAGAAGAAAAGTTTGCTGTTAGTGTTAAGCAATATCAAAACTATGGGTTAGACGGAGAATATTCAATAATTTCTGGCTATAACAATTTTGAAAAATACAGCAAAAGCATAAATGAAGAAGATAAAATCTTTAAAACAAAACTTGAAGCTTCTTTAAAAAATGATATTGATAGAGATATTTTGAAATTAGAGGCAGATTCTAAAAGTATGTATTCAGAAGAATATAAAATGGTATTTAAAGTTAAAGATGCTTTCTGTGAATGAAAAATAGTTGAAGAACAGGGGCATAAAGTTCACTCTGTGAATAATGGTGTTATGGAAATTAAAGCATGCGAGACTTTTAGCCACGTATTATATTCTTTAAAATACAATAATCATGATTTTCTTGAGAGTTCATTCCCGACACCAGTACCAAAATCATGGTTTAATCCTTGGTTTGGAGGCATAGGAACAATGCCAGAAGATTTAAGTTTTAGATCAGTATTAAAAGAAAATATTAAAGCAGATTTTGTTACTATTGAAGATAATCTCAAAAATAAATGGCAGGGTATTAAAGTAAAACTTCATATAAAAAATCATGAGAAGTTTAAGGGGGTAGTAATAAATCAATATTATTTAATGCTACCTGGAGTGTCAGTATTATGTCATACAGCGGAAATAGTACAAAATACAGGTAATTTTATGAGTCTTGAACCCTTTGAGAGCTTTACATTCTTCAATTTTGATGAGAATCTTAAAAATAATTGGCTTAAGTTAAAGAATATAAAAGGAGGCTTTGATAAGTATAAAGTAGGAGTAGAAGATATGGATATTCCAACTACTTCTTCAATACTATATGGAAGTAATGATATAAAGGATAAAATTCAACTTTATTTAAATCATGATGAAGCAAAATGTCTTGGATCTATAAATACAAATGATACTACTGCTTTAATATCAAGACATATAACCATGGAAGAAGGTATAGCAAAATTTACTTCTCCAGACTTTTATGTATTTACTGAGGATTATATAGAAGATGAACTTCTAAAAGATTTAAAAAATATAAGATTCTAAGCTTGTAATAATAGGGGACGGTTCTTAAAATTTTTAGGAATTATAAAAATTTGAGAACTGTTTCTATAAAGAAAGTAGGACTTATGAGATTTGAAAAATAGCCAAAGGGAATAAATAAGTATCTAAGTTTTATTTGTATAAAGCTTAGATACTTAAAAAAGGAGAATTTAAAATGAATATAACAATTAAACAATTACAAAAAGAATTATTTATAGATACAGCAAAGATGATAACGGAACTTATGAACTATCATAGAAAATTAAATAATGCACCAAAGGAATTTTGGACTGATGATGAGGAATCTATTGAAACTCTTAAAGAATGGCAAGCAACAGGAACAATATACAATGTGTTTAAAGATGAAGAAACAGTAGGATTTTTTTATATAAGATTTGGTGGACAAAATGCTGCTTGGTTAGAAGACTTATATATATCAGAAGAATTTAGAGGACAAGGTATAGGAAAAAAAGCTATGACAGCTTTAGATAATCTTATGGAAGAGAAAAAAATAACAGCTATGTTTGTTAGTGTAATTCCAAGAAACATAGCTGCAATTAAGCTTTATAGAGATTGTGGTTTTGATCATTTAAATATGATTGAACTTAGAAAGAATTATGACAAGAGACTAAATAAAAGCGAAGAAGTAGACATTTTAGGATTCCAATTTAAAAAATATTAGAAAAGAGTGGGAAGATTGGAGAATAAAAGGTTAAATTTTTATTTTTTTGGGGACATCGGCACTTATGATGAGTTCAATCCAGCATGTGTATGTAACAAAGAATATGCTCCAGAAATATTATATAGTATTGCAAGTCATAGACCATTTTCCATATGTAAATTTGATATAATGAAAAAATTAAACATTGAGGAAAATGATTTTGATGATGTAATTAGTAGTCTTAAATTAATAAATTCTATAGATGAAGATGAAAAGGGATATAAAATAAATTTTCCAACATTTTTAGAGAAAGATGTAATAAGTATGGACAAGCATTTAAATAATATAGGTGAAGTAGTTGGAGATAAAATAATATCTTTAAAGAATATACTTTATGAAAAGCTATCATGCTTAACAAATTATAAGACTTTTACCAATGAAAGATTATTATATCATATCATCTGTGATGAAATTTTTGATGGAACTGCCTTTGATTTTTTTGAATCTAGGAAAGTTTTTTGCACATCTAAACTTCAAAAGAATAATAGAGATTATATTATAGTGGCTTATGAAGGTAGTAGCATAGTAGAAAAACACAGTGATAAACTACTATGCAGTAGTAATAATTATAGAATTAATGGCTTTACTTTTAATAGCTTTGGAGATTCAAATGGAGCGAGGAAAGATATATAGATTTTTTAGATTAGTGCAAAAGGGTCTTGAAAATGTATCTCCTTTTTATGATTTAAATTTATCTTATATAAAAGTTATAGATGATATGAATAAGGAGATTGCCAAAAGATGTGGAGAGTTAATTTATGATGCATATAATAACTCTATTAATTATGATGAACTTACAAATAAAGATAAAAATTTATTACATTTTCTTAATGAAGTTAACTATATAACTATAAATGATGAAGATAAAAGTATATCTATAAATATACCAATATTTCAATCTAATGATAAATGTATAATCAATGAAATATCGGATATTGTTCTTTCAAATATTTTCCCAATAGTAAAGGAGATTTTTGAAAACTTTGAAACTAATGTTCCAGATTTAACTGGAGTAATACACAAAGTAGACATAAAAGAAATAGCTAATGAACTATGGCATCAAATTTTTGGATCTACTAATGAATACCTAGTAAAAAAGTCCTTTGTTCAGCAGCCAGAAGATTTAAATGGGCAAGGTAGATATTTAAGAAGTTTGTATATGGAGAAAAATAAGGGGACGGTTCATTAATTTATTGAGCTTAATAAAGATATAATTCAAGATAGATTAGATTATTTTGACAATGTTTATAAGGTGTTATAAATTTTATTGTAAAATCTTCTGTTAATAGCTTATAATAGATGATTAATAGTATTACATTATATAAGATATAAGGGGGGGATTTTGATTATGTATTTAGTAAGTTCCTGTTCAGCTGGAGTAAACTGTAGATATAATGGAAGTAATAGTGAAAATAAATTCATATTACAACTAGTTAAAGAAGGAAAAGCTATAGCCTTATGTCCAGAACAGCTAGCTGAATTACCAACACCAAGACCAAGTTGTGAAATTATTATAGATGAAAGTGGTAATAAGAAAGTAGTTAGTAAAGATGGACAAGATTTTACTAAAGAATTTACTGAAGGTGCAGAAAAGACTTTAGCTATTGCAAAAATTACAGGAATTAAGAAAACAATATTACAGTCTAAAAGTCCTTCTTGTGGATATGGGTTTATATATGATGGAAACTTTTCAGGTAAATTAACAAAAGGAAATGGATTAACTGCAGAGATATTAATTAATAATGGAATTAAAGTATATACAGAAAATGATTTAAATCAATTATAATTATATTAATATTTAAAAAGGAGGATAAGAATGAATAATATTATAAAGGATATTGAGATTAAACATAGTATACCATCTATAGAAGAATATTTAAATCTTAGAAAAATATCAGGTCTAAGTGAAAAAACTGTAGAAGCTGCAGAGATAGGATTAAAAAATTCACTATATTCTGTAATCATATATCATAAAGATTCACTTATTGGAATGGGAAGAGTAATTGGTGATGGAGGTTGCTTTTTTCAAGTTGTTGATATAGCGGTTACACCTACTTTTCAAGGTAATGGTATTGGAAAAATAATAATGAGAGAAGTAATGAATTATTTAGATAAGTCAGTACCTAAAGGCGGGTATGTAAGTCTTATTGCTGATGACCCTGCAAATAATTTATATGAACAATTTGGATTCAAATATACATATCCACGTTCATATGGTATGCATATATACTATTAAGAAATACTTAAAATAAATCTTTATTACTAATTTTTTTATGTAATAAAATCATAGGATGAATTGCAAGAAAAGATAGAAGAGATTTTTCTATCTTTTTCTATTATTGAAGGAGAATTTATATTTACATGGAAATTATAATTCAAGAATAGTTATCTTTTAGTAACTATTCTTGAATGTTTTATGGTTATCTGTTACGGTATATATAAGTATAGAGATTAACTAATATTATGATTAAAAGCCAACTATAGTATTTTTTGTAATTATTAGTAAGTGTAATTTAAGGGAGGATTATCATGGGGGTTTTTGCAAATGAAATAAACTTTGATAGTTTAATAACTAATTTAGGAAATTGTTGTTTAAAGAAAGATAGTTGTACAAGTTGTATTAAAGAAAAATGCTTAATAGGATATTCAGAAGAAAGTGTTAAGAAATGCTTAAAAAATAATGTTACTTATGTTGAAAATGGATATGAAAATATTCCATTAGCTGATACCAAAGTATATGATCATGATAATTTAATTGTTGCTATAGCTGATATTCTTAAGCAGTGTAAAAGCTGTAGAGAAAATCATTATGATAATTGTATAATAAATGTTATAAGAAGTTGTTATGAAGTAGCTCTTGTTGGGGAAACTCAAAAATATAAAGGAAGTACATTAATTTATTTAAGTGATATAAAACATCTTAATGAAGACATAGGAAATAAAATACTTGATAAATATAATTTAATTAAATCATATAAATAACTAATAAGCATATTCAAAAATAACTAGCTAGCATACTAGTGTATTTTTCATCATACTCCGTCGTTTCAAATTATTATGAAGATATATATTCTTTCTGTTTGATGCAAAATATACTTTGTATCTTTGACTAGTTATTTTCTTTCATATGCCAAATTAAAAATCACCCTTTATTAAATTAAATCATAATAAAAATAATTCAATGAAAGATGATTTGAGTTTACAATTAGATATAAATATTGGAGGTAATATTATAAGATGATATCTTCTGAAATTTTAAACCGTAAAGGTGCAACAAAGGCAGAAAGAATACCAAAGGAGATCATAGAACTACTTAATAGTGGAGAAATCGAAACTGTAAACCTAACTGAATGGCTTCAAGTTGATCAAGTTTTTTTGTTGAAAAATATATTAAAAGAAATGGATAAAGAAAGCTATTTAAAATTAATTTTAACAGATATTATAAATTCTAAAAAGCAATCAACAGTGACCTTAATTGGGATTATAGGAAGAAGAATGTCTCAATTGTCACATGAAGATAATCAATGGGAAGAAAATTTACAAATTCTTTCTAATCATAAATCTGATACTGTAAGGTGTTGGGCTGCATATTTTAGTATTAATAATAAAGCTACCTTTGAGGAAAATTTAGAAAAGATTAAATTTTCTGCAGCAGATCATCATTTTGGAGTTAGAGAAATTGCATGGATGGCAATAAGACCAGAAATTGATAAGAACCTAGAAAAAAGTATAGAAATACTTTCTAATTGGACAAAAGATAGTGATGAAAATATTAGACGTTTTCCATCAGAAGCTACAAGGCCTAGAGGAGTATGGTGTAAACATATTGAAATATTAAAAGTAAATCCAGCACTAGGACTTTCAATTTTAGAACCACTTAAGTCAGATAGTTCAAAATATGTGCAAGACAGCGTATCAAATTGGTTAAATGATGCAAGTAAAACACAGCCTAATTGGGTAATTGAAATATGTAATCAATGGAAAGATGAAAGTCCTATAAAACATACTGAAAGGATTATAAAACGAGGTTTACGTTCAATAAATAAAGAATAAAATGAAAAATGTTATTAAAATCTTCCTCATGGAATTAAAAGTAATGTATAGGTTCAATTTAAATTAAAAAGCACTATATTTTAAGCGGCTAATTTTAAGTTTTTTACTGTTATAAAAATATATAATTTATAAATATAAGCTTTGATGTTCATAAAAGCAAAAATGCTCTGAATTATTATCAGAGCATTCTCATAATAAATATATATTTTATTGAAAGAAAAATTATAATAATTTATAATTAATCTCTATATTTAACTCTTTCTAGGATAACTATTGTTTGTTCCATATTAGGATTAACCATAAAACCATTAGCTAATCTTGAAACAGGTTCTTTAGTATTACTATGTATTCTATTACCTAAATCATTTGAAATAATAAAACTAATCTCCCATCCTTCTCTTCCATAGAGATTAAGTTTGTTTTCAAAGTATTCAAGAGTAAATGTTCCATTATAATTATCTCTAAAATCTATCACTTTATATTCCTTATACTCTTTATATCCTTTATATTCCTTATTTTCCTTAATATTACTTTCTAGTTGAATCTTTGAATTAATAATTGAAATCAATGAAGCTAATTCTTCTATATAGTATTTTGATAAATCTAAATCAGGTTTTAATACTTTCTTATTTTTATGATCGGATTCATCTAGTAATACCAAATCGGTAAACTTTCCTGTTCTTTTATATATTTCGTAAGATTCTTTTGTATATCTTTTACCAAAGAGCTTAACTGAAATATTATCTAGAGCCTCCCTAGATTCTACGTCTGTTTCACAATTAAAATAACCAATATTCTTAAGTAACTCCTCTAATTCGGCTATTAACTTATTAACCATTTTTTCCTCCAGCATCTCATTGTATTTTTATATTGTTTACATTATAATTTATTCTTTATAAAAACTATTTCTCCTTTTATTTATGCGTTTTAAAGAAATTTCTAAAAAAAGTATATATATTTAGTATAACATAAAATTTTAAGAAATAATAAATAAAAAATAACCAAGAAATTTTTAAAAATATGGTAAAATTTAGTAGTAAATAATTGAATATGAACTTCTATTTTAATAGATAAAATAGAAGTTAAAATTGTGAGGAGCAATATATATTCAAGAATTGATTTAGAAAGGTACTTGCAGATATATGTAAAGATGTATTAAACATTTATAAAAACTGTGTAGATGAGAGTTTTTTAACTAAAGGGTATTTTTAAAGAATATGACGATTGTATATCAAATACAGAAAAAATGAACAAATATATATTTAATAATACAATCATAAGGAAATTAAGTTGTATCATTAAATTAAGCTAGGGAATACATCAGACTAATGGACAGATCATTGAAATGTAAATAGATTAAATTAAAACTCTTTAATTAAAGATGTTTTTTAATTTTAATATTTACTTATTTAAAGAGCTGTCCTAGATATAAAATAATGATAAAGGGGAGATTAGGGTGAAAAAATTAAATCCTATATTTAAATTAGGAATAATAACTATACTTTTAACTTATTTTGCTACCTGTTTTAATGTTTATGGTAAAGAATATAACTTAGGAGATACAGAAAAATTTATAAATAAATTGAATGATGAAATGCCTAAATTGATGAGTAAATATAATATTCCAGGAGCTTCAATTGGAATAGTAGAAGAAGGAAAAATTCAAGGAATTTATAATTATGGCATGTCAGATAAGAAAGATAAAGTGATGGTAGATGATAACACGGTATTTCAAGTTGCCTCTATTTCAAAAAGCATAACATCTTGGGGAATAATGAAATTAGTCGAAGAGGGTAAAATTGACTTAGATATGCCTGTTGAAAAATATCTTACAAGGTGGAAGTTGCCGGAATCTGAATATAACACTAATAAAATTACAGTTAGAACATTGTTAAGTCATACTTCAGGTCTATCTGGTGTTAATTATGCAGGTTATTCTCCAAAGGAAAAGTTACCTACAATTGAGGAATCACTTTTAGGAGAAAACTATAGCAAGAATAAAGTAGAGATTATAAAAGAAGCAGGAGAACAATTTAAATATTCTGGTGGAGGATATACTATTCTTCAATTGATAGTTGAAGAAGTTACAGGAATGACTTTTGAAGATTATATGAAAAAAGAGATAATTGATAAATTAACATTAAATAATAGCTCTTTTATATTAGATAAAAGTACAGAAGAGAATCTTTCAAGCAGTTATGGTGTTTTAGGCAATGAAATTCCTAGATATATGTATACAGAAAAAGCTGCAGCAGGTTTATTTACAACTACAACTGATTTATGTAAGTTTATGATTGCAAACTTAGAAGGTTATAATGAGAATACTAATTCTAAAACTCTAATAAGTAAAGAAAATATTAATTTAATGCACACTCCATTAAAAAATACTTATGGGCTAGGATATGCAACAAAAGAATTGGAAAATGGATATAAGACTATAGGACATAGTGGTTCAAATAGAGGATGGCGTTCTAATTTTACAATAATACCAGAGAAAAATAGTGGAGTTGTAATTCTAACTAATAGTGATAATGGAACTAATTTACTTATAGATATAATGAGTTATTGGGAAAAGTATAGTATGGGGGAATCTATTGAAAATTATAAACCTGAAAATGGTCTTGTAAAAATTATTAAGTATGTATCTATTGGACTATTTTTCGTATTGTCATTATACATGTTATCCATAATAGTTAAGATAAGAAAAGGTAAAAGAGTATTTATTTCAAGAATTCAATATAAATCTGTTTTAAGTAAGGTTATAAGGATTATAATTCCTGTATTAATCGGAATAGCTTGGTGGGTAATTTTTTATGGACAAGTAGTGAGTAAGTGGACTATAGCATCAACCCTACCATATGAATGTAAGTGGATTACGTGGGCAGTGACAACTTGGTGTATATTATTTGCCATATCTGGGATATTTCCAAAAGAAAAAGTTCACCATAAAATATATAATAACTATAAGTATAACTAAACTGATGATAACTATATCTCAAGATGTTTGGAGGGGATAAATTTGAAGGAGTTTGAGAATAAGCTAAAAGAATACTTACTAAAAAATAATATAGATGGAGAACAGTATATTTTTGAAGAGACTTGTCATTCTGTTGAAGAAGCGGCTACAGCAGCTAATGCATCTACAGAAGATTTTGTAAAAAATATATGTATGATTGATAGTAACGGAAAGCTTATTGTAGCTATAGTTAAGGGCGAGCATAGAGCAAGTACGTCAAGAGTAGCAAAAGCATTAAATATTGAAATTCCAAGAACTGCAACGCCAGAAGAAATACTTGAAATTACTGGATATCCTTGTGGAGGAGTACCTTCATTTGGATATGACGCAATATTTTTAATTGACCCTAAAGTTATAGAAAGAGAATTTGTTTATACAGGTGGAGGATCACCTTATTCCTTAACGAAAATTTCAACTAAATTGCTACAACAAGTAAATAATGGTCAAATTGTTAGGGTGAGAAAATAGATTGTTATTGAAAGTACAAAATAAACTATGAGATTAAAGGGGAAATATGAAATGTTTGAAGGGGCAAGAATAGAAACTAATAGATTGCTTATAAGACCTTATTCTTTAGAAGATGCCGAAAGAATTTTTCAAATTGTAGGAGAGGATAATTTTTATAAATATATTCCTGAAGATGTACCATCACTAGATGAGGTAAAGGATATTATTAAATGGTCTATGGATTGTTGTAAAAAGAATACTCCAGATAAGATATATAAGTTCAATTTAGCTATCATTCATAAGGGTGATAACAAAGTTATTGGGTATTGTGGACTAGGTCCTGACGATTTAGATCTACAGGAAATTGAACTTTATTATGGATTGTCTAGTGAATATAGAAGTCAAGGGCTAGCATCAGAAGCTGCCTATGCACTTGTTGAGTATGGTTTTAAAGTTATTAAGCTGAAAAAGATTATTGGGCTGGTAGATGCTGAAAATATACATTCAATTAAATTGGTTGAAAAATTAGGAATGAAATATCATTTTAAGATTAAGGATTTACCTAAAAATTTATCTTATTTTGAAAATCTTTCTTATTATTCAATACTAAGAGAAGAATTTATTAAATAAATTATTTTACATACTACATTGTAAACACATAAGCAATTATATTGTATTAGTTGCTAAATATTTTTATATTAATTATAAAAAAGTAGAATATACAAAAAGCATTGTAAGACTTTGATAAACATATAAATCTTACAATGCTTTTTATTTTATATTCATTTAAAGTGAAAATAAAATTTAATTTAAAGTATTAACCAATTCCTCCATATATCGCCCCTAAAACAATAACTATTATTGATACAAATACAAAAACATATTTAGCTAAAGGCATAAACCAATTGCCTAAAGGTCGTTTTGCTCCCATATTAATTTCTTCTAAAGCCTTATCTGCTCCATATATCCAAAAGAAAGCTATGGCTGAAATTACTGTACCAAAAGGAGCTATATAAATAGTGATTATATCAGAAAAATTATTAAATAATTCTATATTAAAAGCTAATGGTATAGCAACTAAAAATGAAATTACTCCAATAAATAGTACGCTTTTTCTTCTACTCCATTTTGTTTTATACATAAAGGCCTCTGAAGTTGCTTCCATCATATTTATAGTTGAAGATACAGCCGCAAATACAATACTGCCAAAGAAAATGGCTCCAAATAAATGTCCACCAGGCATTGATTTAAAGATAGTTGGAACTGTTATAAATAATAAAGTAGGACCTGACGCTGGATCTAGTCCAAAAGCAAAAGCTGCTGGAATTATTATAAAAGCTGCTAGCATAGCTGATAAACTATCATAAAAAGCTGTATTTATTGCAGAAGAAGGTATATCAACATCTTTCTTTATGTAGCTACCATATACCACCATACCAGCTCCATTTAAAGATACAGTAAAGAATGCTTGGCCAAGAGCCATAACCCAAGTGGTAGGATTTAATAAATAAGACCATTTAGGAATTAATAAATATCTTATTCCTTCTGATGCTCCAGGAAGGGTTACAGACCTAATAAGTAATATTATAAATATAATAAATAGTGCAGGCATCATAACTTTATTTGCTTTTTCAATTCCTTTGCTAACTCCATAGGCTACAACAACAGTTGTTATCAACAAAGCTAAAGCAAGCCAAAAAATAGTTTCATTGCTTCCTAAAAAACTATCTAAGTAATTTGGAACATCTATATTTTTAAAATTACTGGTTGTGCTTATTGAAAAATATTTTAAGACCCATCCAACCACTACATTATAAAATAAGAATATTCCCCAAACACCTAAAGTTGGTATTAGAGATATGATAGATGAACCGAATATATTCTTTTCATCTAAGATTTCTTTTATACCACCTAAGGAACCTTTTCCCTTTGCTCTCCCTAAAGCGAATTCTCCCATAAGTCCTGTAGTTCCTAATATAAATACAAATATAAAATAGGGTATAAGAAAAGCGGCTCCCCCATACTGACCTAATCTCCAAGAAAACATCCATATGTTTCCAAGCCCAACTGCTGAACCTATACAAGAAAGTATAAATCCAAATTTACTTGAAAAATTCTCTCTTTCTTTCATTTTAACTCCTCCTTATTAATTTTCTATATAAAAAAACCACATAGACATTTTATCTACGCGGTGTAAATTCTTAATAAAATAAACCACGCAGAGCTCTACGTGGTTTTATTGCATAACTATATAACCATCATAGACGCAAACTGTATTTTAAAAAATACTTTACTAATTTGCATCTATGAATTTTTTTCATTTCAGCAAACCTTATCTATAATAGCTATAATAATATTCATTTGTATTTATCATTTTTATAGTAATCATAATAAGTTGCTCCTCACATGGAATATTTTAATAGATTATACTATAAATATTTAAATAATTCAATAAAAAGTCTTTAGTTAATTAATATTTTCTTTATATAACCTATGATTGTAGGTGAGATTCCAATTATAAACAATATTTAAATGTAAATTATAAGGTGTCATAGTATAATGATATAAACGAGGATTTATTTATAAATAGGTATGTTAAACCAAAGAATAGATAAGATGAAAGGGGAATTAATATGATTGAACAAGTATATAAAAATGTTTATAGGAATGAAATACCATTGCCTAATAATCCATTAAGAGCTATAAATAGCTATATTATATTGTCAGAGGATAGAAATTTAATAATAGATAGTGGATTTGATACAGAAGAATGTAGGCACGCATTTATGAATGGTATAGAGGAACTTGGTTTAGATTTAAATAAGACAGATCTTTTAGTAACTCATTTGCATGCTGACCATTCAGGACTTGCTGCTGTTTTAAGTAAACAAGGTTTTAGGGTATATTCAGGAGAAACAGATGGTCATATGATAAATAAGATGGCTACTGCAGAATATTGGAATACTTTTAATGACTACAAAAAACTATTTTCTCTTACTCAAGATAATATAAATTTTGATGACCATCCTGGATATAAATTTTCTCCAAAGGAACCAGTAGATTTTATATTATTACATGAAAATGATGAAATAAATATAGGGGAATTTTCTTTTAAAGTAGTTAATATTCCAGGACATACACCAGGTCATATAGGGCTTTATGAAGAGGAACACAAATTGTTTTTCTGTGGAGACCATATATTAGGAAAGATAACTCCTAATATAGCATTTTGGGGATTTGAATATGGTGATATGTTGGAAGTATATTTAAAGAATTTAAGGAAAATATATGATTATGACATAAATTATTTATTTCCTGCTCATAGATTTATAATAAAAGATCATAAAACAAGAATAAATGAATTAATTAACCATCATGAAAGCCGCCTTGATGAGGTTATGAATATAATAAAAGAAGAAAAGAAAACAGTTAGAGATACTGCAGCATCCATGCATTGGGAATTGCGATATGATAAGTGGGAAGATTTCCCTAATCCTCAAAAATGGTTTGCTTCAGGAGAGGCTATGTCACATTTAGAACATCTTTTATATATGGGAAAAGTTGAAAGAACAGAAGAAAATGGAGTTTTATACTATAAGCTTAAGTAGAATAAAAACCTATTATCTTTAATGATAGTAGGTTTTTATAATCTAGACTTATCATAGTATTGAAGGACTAAATTTTAAGTTTTCATAATTTCTTTAAAATACATACACTGAAAATTAACTTATAAAGAGTATAATGTATCTAATATATGTAATAAAATTACAGTTATTGAAATTTTATTCAAGTGGAGGGGTATCATGCTAAAATCAAGAAAAAAAATTGTTATTATCTGCATAACTGCTAGTATGATGATGAATTCAACGATTAATACTTTTGCAATAGTTAATAAAAATGGTGTAAATGTAAACGAAAAACAATCAATAATGTATTCTGAGTCTAAGAACAATACAATAAAGCCTCAAGGTGAAAAGAAGATTGATGACAAATATAAATGGAATTTGGAGGATATTTATAAAGATGTACAAGCGTGGGAAAAGGATATTGAGAAAGTAAGAAAAGAATATTTCCCTAAATATAAAGAATACGAAGGTAAGTTAAAAGATCCTAATAAGCTGCTTGAATTTTTAAAAATGGATGAAGAAGCATCAATTGTTTTAAGTAAAATATATTGGTATGCTGGTTTTAGAGGAGATTTAAATCAAGGAGACAATGAGGCAACAGAACTGATTTCTAAAGCAGATAGTATTGTTGCAGAATATGATCAACTGGTAACCTTTTTTACACCTGAATTGTTATCACAAGATGAAGCTTCATTAAAAAGTCTTATAGCAAATCCAAAATTAAAAAATTATGCTCATTTTATAGAATCTTTAATAAGGCAAAAAGAACATGCCCTTTCAAAAGAAGAGGAAGATATATTAGCAAATGCATCAGAATTTGTAGGTAGTCCACAAGAGATTTTTAACAAATTGAGAATGGCAGATATGAGAAAAGCAATTATAAAAGATAAAAACGGAAAAGACATGGAATTAACTTCAGGAGTATATTCAAATATACTTGATGGAAAAGATAGAGAGCTAAGAAAGAAAGCATTTGAAGCTAATGGTAAAGTAACAGAAGAGCTTCAAAATACTTTTGCTTCTATTTATCTAGCTTCTGTAAAAAAGGATATTTTCTTAGCTAAATCTAGAAAATATAACTCCACTCTTGAAGCATCTCTTGCTAAGGATAATATTCCAAGGGAAGTTTATGATAATTTAATTACAGCAGTTAATAACAATATGGAACCACTTCATAAATATGTAGAATTAAAAAGAAAAATTACAAATCTTGATAAGATACATGCATATGATTTATATGTTCCACTAGTTGATAATTATAAATTAACAATACCTTATGAAGATGCTAAAAAGATGGTTTTAGAAGGACTAAAACCACTTGGAGAAGAATATTTATCTATAGTTAAGAAAGGCTTTGATAATAGATGGTTAGATGTTTATGAATCAAAAAGTAAGAGAACAGGTGGGTATAATCTAGGACTTTATGGTGTACACCCATTTGTACTTTTAAATTATACTGACTCTTTAGATGACATGTTAACAGTAGGACATGAAATGGGGCATGCGGTAAACTCTGTTTATGCAGGAAAAGCTCAATCATATATGAATGCACATACACCTATATTTAATGCGGAAGTAGCTTCAACAACTAATGAATTGATGATAATTAAAAATTTAATAAAAAATGCTAAGAATGATGATGAAAAGCTATATTTATTAAATCAATTAATTGAAAATATAAAAGGTACAGTATATACTCAAGTAATGTTTGCGGAATTTGAAAAAACAGTACATGAAAAGTTAGAAGCAGGAGAACCATTATCAGCTAAATCTCTAAGACAAATATATGGAGAATTAATAAAAAAATACTATGGTAATAGTTTTGCTCCAGATGAGTTAGGAAATTTAGGATGGGCAAAAATAACACATTTCTACAACAACTTCTATGTTTATAAATATGCTACTTCTATGGCAGCTTCTAATGAAATTGTTAAAAATATACTTGATGGAAAAGATAAGGATGCAGTTAATAAGTACTTAGAATTCTTAAAGACTGGATCTTCAGAATATCCTGTTGATGCACTAAAGAAAGCAGGAGTCGACCTAACAAAAACAACTTCAATAGATAATTTATTAGCTGAGTTTGGACAGTATGTAGACGAAATGGAAACTATCCTTAAAAAGCAAGGAAAAATAAAATAATTAAGATAATATATTAGCATAATTATAAAGTTATAAAACCTCTATGGAACAATAAATAAAAGTCCTTAGAGGTTTTTTTATTCTATGTTAGGGACGGTTCATTATATTTGTATTTGTATAAAATAAGTTATCATTGAATTGTAATGAACCGTCCCTTATACACGCCAATTTAAAAAGATGGATGGGTAGGTTTAATTGTGTTGCAACCAAGCATATCAGTAACTATCTTAAATGGTTCAAATGGATAAATACCTTTAGCACAGAAAAAGAAATTGTAAGGACTAAAAACTGGAAAGTTCATAGTAATATACCACATAGTTACACTATGGTAAAGGAATTTAAGACAAGGCAACCTATATTTGTATAAACATCATTTAATTTACATTTTTACTGGAATTATATTGAAATTTCTATGTATAACAAGAATATAAAGTAAAGAACAATGGTATTATGTGGCGAAAGACTAAATAATATTTTAACGTAAAAATTTATGATATAATTAGGCGAAAATATGATGATAATCCGAAGCATTAAAACTAAAGTTTAGAAAGGTGGAATTAAGATGTCAAATAAAATAAAAGCATATTGTCAACATGAGGAAGAGGAAGATAATGAGCAATTCCTAAGGAATTTTGAATATAAAGGAGAAGAAATATTCGCCTGTGATGCTTGCGAAACTGAAATATCAGAAGAGGAATATAAGCGTAATGACGGCATATGTGATGAGTGTAACGCTGATATATATGAGTCTTAGTTACTTTACATTCCAAATAAATTACCTATTAAAAACATTTAAGGGCAGTCCATTGGACTGCCCTTAGTTTATGTATAACATTAAAATAATGTGCAAGTGGAAGGTTAGGAAGTCCAACTTATCTGCATAGTGGAGTTACGCAAGTGCTACTGTACCCAAGCACATCTTAGCATTATACCAATTAATATGTTAGGGGACGGTTCATTATATTTATATAAAATAAGTTATCGTCAAATTGTAATGAACCGTCCCTTAAGTATTGAAAGACATTTTATGTTTTTCACATCGTTGATAAATATATTTTGCCAATAAGTTTTTCAAATTTTTATTTTTTCTTAACCGTAAATTAAGGTTAAAGCTTATAATGGTCTATTTTAATTGCATTAACATTTATATATTAGTAAATTTATACTTGTCCATAAAAAGATGCTTTAATTATATAATATAAGAAATATATAAGAAGTTAAAAATTATTACCACATAAATAAATATATTTATACACATAATAAAGAAAGAAGAGGTTTATATATAAACTATCTTTTAAAGGATAAATTTTAAAAAGAGGAGAGATGAAATTATGAAAAATAAACCAGATGATAGAAGAGATAATGTAGATAGAATTCAATATAACATTAGTAATACTATTGAAAACATTCATCGTGCAGATGAAATGATTGAAAAAACAGATGATGAAAATACGAAAAAAACATTAAGTGAAAAAAATCAGAGAAGAGAAGCAGCTCTTGATTCTATGAGAGAAGAAATTAAAGATGAAGCAATGGATAAACAAAACGGATATAAATAAAAATATTTTTTTATAGTTTATATTATTTAATATTATACATATAGAACGAGTACAAATTTAATATATCTAAAGTAGTAAATTATAGAAACAAAAGTATCATTTTTTTAGTGATACTTTTGCTTTTTTTTATCTATGTACAAATTTATTAATTATCTTTATTAGAAATTTTAGAAAGTGCAGTTGTAGTTCTATAAAAATTTTCAAGTATATTTATGAGATTTAAATTGGGAACTAACCTAGCAAGAATAGAACTAGCTAACATATTATCAATGTGAATTATAATAATAAATATTATGAGAGTTATAAAATGCTTATGTTTAAGGGACGGTTCATTATATTTGTATTTGTAAATTATAAGGTACTTAAATAATTTTAAATTATAAAGTAAATTATTGCTAAATTGTAATGAACCGTCCCTTACATTTAAACTATATCAAAATCCTTTACTAAGCTTGTAATTCTCCATTTTCCATCTTCTTTTGAAACTTCAAGGGTAGCATTCCAAATGTAGATATCTTTAGCAGAAGTTGTAGCTTCAAAAACTATTTTATATTTAAATTTAGAAGGGAAGATTTCCTCTTTTTCTATTTTATGGTCTTTAACCCATGGACTTGAAAACCCAGTTACCCATGAACCACGATCTTCTATTAATTTTTTAAATTCATTTTTTAGAACTTTGCTATAAGTAGCATATTGAAATACTCCATTTCTGTTCTTTATACCTTTTGCCCAAAGTTCAGCTATCTCATCTGCAGCTTTAGGATCATATAAATCTGCAAATTCTTCAAACATTTTACACCTAGCTTTTAACTCAATTTTATTTGTATCATATAGTCTTAGTCTATGTTCTTCTTTGTCATAGAAAGTATTAATATTAAAGTCCCTCATCAATGCTCTATCATTGATATAAATTTTATTATCTTTAATTAAGTAATCTCCATTATTAGGTACTTCCTTATCATTAACTAATACTGTAAAAGAGGATTTTGCATAAATTATGCTGGTAATAAAGAATGTTAAAAATAATGTAATAAATAATATCTTCTTATTCATTTAACTTCTCCTCAATAAAATAATCTTTAAAGCTATTTTGTGTATTAAGCTAGAAATATATAAATTTATTTTATGCTTTTAATAGATTTGCAAATTAAATAAGGAACTTAGATTATTAAAAAATTATTTTATGTAGATATGTTAAGAGTATAAGATTGGATTAAATATTAGAAAATTATGAAAATAATGATATAACTTGAATACATGTAGAACAACTTATCCGTGATTTATTTTGTAAGGAAGAATATAACTATAGTGATTTATAAAAAGGAGTAATGAAAATGAATATTTTAATTCTTGGGGCAAGTGGATTTTTAGGTGGACATATTTATAAAAAAATAAAATCTCAATTAGATTTTAATGTACTGGGAACTTGTTATGGATCAAATAATTGTGGTGACTTAATAAAACTTGATATAACTAATGAGGAAGAAGTTAAGGCATGTGAAAAAAAATAATAGACCAAAGATATTAGGATATTTTTCATCAGACAAGGAGTTAGGTTCTGCTCATAGTGGAGCTATGGGCAGGTTCTGATGACGCAGTATGATGGAAAATAGGCTAATATACTGGTTTATTATTTTTTTGAATGTGCCTCAAGACATAATATATAAATTTAAACCAGATATTGTTTTATGGAGCTTAATGAGTAGAGAAAGTGAAAAATATTTAATAGAAATGGGCCTGAATAATATCTTAAAATACTTATTACATAAGCAGAAGTTAATTTTTATTTCAACAAATGCTGTTTTTAATGGAAAAGGTAATTACAATGAAGAAGATAACCCGAAATATAAAAATAGTGATGAGTCATTAGCACTATATTTAAATGCAAAAATAGATGGTGAGAAAATAATTAAGCATCATGACAATTATATTATCATAAGACCAGGCGCTATTTATGGACAAGATATAAATGGAAATTGGGATAAACGGATATCTGATTTAATTAATAAATTAGAAGAAAAACAAGAAGTTGTAAGAACAGAAAATTTATATAATACTTTTGTAAAAGTAGATGAGTTAGCAGAAGCTATATTAGAATTGATAAAATGTGATTATAAAGGAATTATTCATTTAGGGCCAGAGAAGAAGGAAAGTTATTATAATTATTATAGAAAAATGGCTGCACATTTAAATTTAGATACTAGCTTAATTAAAGGGATTTTATTGATGAAGATTATGCTGCTAAAAATAACCGCTCATTAGATTTATCAATAAATACATCTAAGTGCAGAAAACTATTAGGAAATATGTTTAGTAATATATAGGGATGGTTCATTACTTTTTACAAATTAGAAGATTTTAAAATCTTAATGAACCGTTCCTTATATTTAGTCCTAGAAAGTATTCATAATTTGAGTATTTTCTAGGGCTATTATTTTTTGCTATATAAAATTATATTTCTTTATAAATTCTTTAAACTTTAGTTTTATTATAAGCTTGTATGAATTGAAGGAGGAAATATAGATGAAAGATAAAAAGTTACAAATAATTAATTTAAATAAAAAAATTAAAGGAAGGACTATTATAAGTGATTTGTCTTTTGAAGTTGAAAGTGGAGATATATGTGGATTTCTTGGATCAAATGGTTCGGGAAAAACTACTACAATTAGGATGATTACAGGACTTATTTCTCCTAATAGTGGAGAAATATTAATATCAGATAAAGATGTAAATAAAAATCGTAAAGAGGCTCTTTTAAAACTTGGTGCTATTGTTGAATCTCCTATATTTTTCCCATATATGTCAGGAAGAAAAAATCTTCAAAATCTTGCTAGACTAAATCCAAATATGGATGGCAAAAGTCAATTAAATAAAGTGGAAGAAGTTTTAGAAGTTGTAGGACTAAAGGATAGAGCAAATGATAAGGTTAAGACCTATTCTCTTGGAATGAAGCAGAGGCTAGGAATTGCTCAAGCACTTTTAAATAACCCTGAAGTGATAATTTTAGACGAGCCTGCAAATGGATTAGACCCCATAGGAATGAGGGATTTAAGAAATTTGATTATAAGATTGCAGAAGGAAAGAGGAATTACCTTCCTTATTTCTAGTCATCTTTTAGATGAGCTTCAACAAATGTGTAATAGATTAGTTGTTATAAAGAATGGTAAATTAATATGGCAAGGATTTACAAGTGAGTTATTGGAAAAAGCTAAAGGAAGTAACAGGCTAGAAGATGCATTTATAGAGCTTGTTATAAATAAAGAAGGTGAATAAAAATGAAAGCTTTATTTATAAGTGAGTTAGAAAGACTATGGTCTAAAAAAAGCACGTGGTTGATTTTTATTGCTATTCCATTAGTACTATATGCTTCCTCAAAATATTATTTAAGTCATAATTTATCTGTGCCAGAAATTAGTCCAGAATTTACTTCCTTTGCAAATTTTCCTTCTGCTGCAATACAAGAACAACTTATAGTATTCTTTAACATTGTAGTTGTTTTACTTTTAGTTTTATCAGTAACAGAAGAATATAGAAGTGGACAAATTAGAATGGTCATGATTAGAACAAGATCTTTTACACAATTATTTTTTGCCAAGTTTCTTGCGGTTGCTACTATAATATTGTTACTTCTTATAACATATTATCTTTTAAGCATACCAATAGGATATATATTTATGCCTAAATTAGAAAAGGTTCAAATATTTTATTATAATGGATTATCCACTATAAAGGAGTCATTCTTATACGGGATAAAATATTATGCTATGTCATATTTAACATTAATTGCAATGGTATCAATTATAATGTTTATTGCAGTAATAAGTAAAACTGTTACTGCTGGAGTAGGTATTAGTATGGCTTTCCTATTAGCATCAATGATATATCCACAAATTTTACTTATGTTTTCACCTAATATGACTGAGAGATTGTTTAAGTTTCAACTTTTATCTCTAACTCATATACAACATATGGGAATTGCTATTATGCTGGGGGAACATCCTACTTTTGTATTATATGGATTCATTGTATTAATAACTTACACATTAATTTTTACAATATTATCTTCTGCAATTTTTGCTAAATCAGATAGATATATATAGCTTAGGAGGGGTTTTATGAGACAATTGATTATAAGTGAAATGGAACGAGTTTGGAGTCGTTCAAAAACAAAGACTTTATTAATTATTTTTATACTATTATCTATGTTGTGGAGTATAGCAATGGGAAGTTGGAATGTAGGTTTTTATGATAGCAATATAACTATGCCATTAAATTCTTTAAATTTTTCAGTATTTATTTTAAGAGACATTCATCCACTATTAATGTTTGTGATTTTACCAATGCTTTATACTGATTGCTTTAATGCTGAATATACTTCAGGTAGTTACCGTAATGTGATGACTAGACCTTATAAGAAGACAGAGTTTATATTAGCTAAATTAATAGCTCAGGCTTTTATAACCTTTGTTTTTTTAATGATACTTTTTATAATATCAAGTCTTTTCGGGAAATTTTTCTTAGACACAGTAGAAACAACTAAGTTTTTTAATATTACAAAGGATTTTAATTCAATTGAAGCCTTTATTTATAGCTTTAAATTTTATACTATAGAATTTCTTATATTATTTACTATTTTATCTATTAGCAGTTTAATCTGTGGAATTATCGAAAATTCTGTGCTATCATTTTTAGCAATTATAGCAGTGCTTTTAGGTTCACTATATATATCAGACAGTTTTGTATTCTTTTTAAGCAGTTCAAAGATGATTTTTGATGTATTAGCCAATATTGCACCTATGAGTTTTTTCACTATACTATTTTTTACAACTATAATAGGAATAGGTGGAACAACTACATTATGGAGGCATAAAGATTGGTTATTTTAGAATATAATGTATATTTTAAGCTATAAAAATATTTATTAAAAATATAGAGTATAATATTAACCAATATTTTGCTTATAATACGTATTTGTTATAATAATATAAATATGTATACAAGTATTGAGGTGAAAGTTATGGTAAAGATGATTCAGGCCAAGACTCTTCTTTCAACTATTAAAGAGGATAAACTATTTGGGCTTAAATATAATATGAATCTTTATAGAGGCTGCCAGCATGGATGTATTTATTGTGATTCTAGAAGTAATTGCTATGGCATTGAAAATTTCTCAGAGATACAGATGAAAGAAAATGCTTTAGAACTGCTTGAAAGTGAACTGAGAAAGAAGAAGGTTAAAGGTACAATTGGTACAGGAAGTATGAATGATCCTTATATGCCTGTAGAAAAGAAACTTCTGCTTACTAGAAGAGCTTTGGAGATTATAAATATTTATGGTTTTCCAGTGCATATCCTAACTAAAAGCAATTTAGTGGAAAGAGATATAGATATTTTAAAGAAAATAAACAAGACCTATTGTGCAGTTTCAATTACCATAACTACTGCAGAAGATAGTCTATCATCATTAATTGAACCAGGTGCACCTAAATCTTCTGACAGGTTTAAAACTATAAGAAAGCTTTCAGAAGAGGGGATTTATACAGGAATATTAATGATGCCGATACTTCCTTTTATAAATGATACTGAAGAAAATATAAGACAAATAGTTGAAAAGGGAAAAGTAGCAGGTGCTAAATATATTTTACCTTTTATGGGAATGACATTAAGAGAAGGACAAAGAGAATATTATTATAGAGAATTAGATAAACATTTTCCTACTATGAAAGAAAAATATATTAGAAATTATGGATATGAATATAATTGTTCGTCTCCTAATTCAAAAAGATTATATAATATTCTTTATGAATTATGCAAAAAAGAAGGTATACCTACAAATATGAATTTTTATAAGGCTGATGAATATGAACAATTGCGATTGTGGTAATAAAACTATATTTTTAGAATATATATAGAATAAGCAATAATGCATTTATGAGTAAATGTAAAGTTTTTATGTTTATATAAATTTTGAAAAAATGTAATTAACTGTTGAAATGTTAATTTTTATATGATACAATATTCAAAATTGTGAGAGTGTATCTAGGGTTCCGGTGCTGATAGGATACTATTTTGCATGGCTGGACCAAGCGGTACAGGAGTTATTTCTACACTTTTGGGATAAAAGCCCAGAGGATGAGTCTCTATAGGACTTATTCTTTGGGCTTTTTTTTATTAAAATAATTTAAATAAAGGGGGAGGCTTATGACGGTAATAAGCGTTAATAATTTATGCAAATCATTCAAAATCAAAACAAAAGAACCAGGATTTAAAGGAAGTATTAAGTCTATGATTTCACCTAGGTATAAAGAGATAGAGGCAGTTAGAGATGTATCTTTTAATGTAGAAAAAGGAGAAATTTTAGCTTTTATTGGCCCTAATGGAGCAGGAAAATCTACTACAATAAAAATGCTTACAGGAATACTTTATCCAACTGAAGGAAATATGAAAATATTAGGACTAGATCCTTCCACTGAGAGGAAGAAGTTATCTTATAAAATAGGTACTGTATTTGGGCAAAAGTCGCAGCTATGGTTTCATCTACCACCTATAGATAGCTTTAATCTCTTAGGAAAAATTTATGATATGGAGGAAGTAAGCACTAAGAAAAGGATAAATTTTTTAAAAGAAATTTTTGAGATAGGTGAACTTATGGATATACCTGTTAGAAAGTTATCTCTTGGTCAAAGGATACGGTGTGAGATAGCAGCGTCTTTAATTCATAATCCAGAGATAATATTTTTAGACGAACCTACTATAGGATTGGATGTTATAGTTAAACAAAATATTAGAGATCTTATTTTAAGGATAAATAGAGAAGAAAAAAGAACTATATTTTTAACTTCACATGATGCAGGTGACATAGAACAACTCTGCAAAAGAGCTATAGTAATAAATCATGGTCAAGTGGTTTTAGATGAATCCATTAAAAATCTTAAATATAACTATCTCAATAAAAAAATTATAGAGGTAAAGTTTAAAGAAGAAGTTCATATAGATAAAAACAAATTTAAGGTTTTAAAAAGTAATGGATATGGAGTAAAGATAGAAATAGACACTTTGAAAGAAAATATAGAAGAAGTTTTAACGGAAATTATAAAGTACGGAAGCATTTTAGATATAAATATTCTAGAACCACCTATGGAGGAAATTATATCTTATATATATAAGGAAAGTAAGGTAGGTGATTGTAGTGAGTAAAATCAATAAATATATTCATATATTTAAGATAAGTCTTAGTAATAATTTAGTATATTTTTGGAATTTTATAATTAGAAATTTATTCTTTGTTTTCATAATATATATATTTTTAATGCTTTGGGGAAATATTTATGGACAAAAAGGAGATATAATATCAGGACTAACTTTAAATAAAATCATATGGTATTTAATAGTTACAGAAACTATAACCTTATCTCGATCGAATTTTCATATCCAAATTAGTGAAGATGTCAAAAGTGGGGCTATAGCTTATGGAATAAATAAACCTTATAACTATGTATTATATTGTTTTTTTAACTCACTAGGAGAAATAGCAGTAAAGCTAGGTTGTAATATGATTTTAGGAATAATTATTGGTATATGTTTTGTAGGATTTCTAGAAGGCTTTAATATAGTATATTTGCCATTAATACTACTTTCTATTTTAATAGGATCAACCATCAATTTTTTCATATATATTATTTTAGCACTAACTTCCTTTTGGATTGAGGAGAACAAGCCATTTTTTTGGATATACTCAAAGCTTACATTTACCTTAGGAGGAATGTTAGTACCACTTGATTTATTTCCTAACTGGCTTAAAAATATATCAAGTTATTTACCCTTTGCCTATGTGACATATGTACCTGGAAAGCTAGCAGTAGATTTTTCACTTAAGAAATTCTATGAGGGCTTTAGAATACAAGTTTTATATTTAATTATATTTGTAATACTAGCTTTAGTTATATATAGAAAGGGGGCAGAGAAATTAAATGTTAATGGAGGTTAAAAATATTATAAAACTAATAAGAGCATATTTTAAATTTAACCTATCTTCAGCTATGGAGTATAAAGTAAGTTTTATTATACAGGTGTTAGGTATGATAATAAATAATGCTTCGTTTATATTTTTCTGGTGGATATTATTTAATAATGTAGGCACTATAGGAGGATATGGTTTTAGTGATACACTAATGCTTTTTGCCATTATGTCCACATCTTTTGGAATAGCTTTTATTTTATTTGGAAATATTGGAGAACTTACAAAAATGATTGTAAATGGAGAGCTAGATTCATATTTGATCCAACCTAAGGATACTTTAATGAATATACTATGCTCTAAAAGTGTAATATCAGCCTTTGGTGATGTTATTTATGGAATAATTCTATTTATATTTGTAGGTAATTTTGATTTAATTAACATAGCTTTATTCTTATTTTTTTCTTGTATTTCAGCTATTATACTTTCAAGTGTTATAGTTATTGTAAACTCTTTAAGTTTCTATATAGGCAATGCTGAAGGTCTATCAGCACTTATGTTAGAATTTATGGTAAATTTTAGCTCATACCCGAAGGGGATATTTAAAGGTGCTACAAAATATATAATATATACCATAGTACCAGCAGCCTTTACTGCTCACATACCGATAGCTTTAATAAAATCTTTTAATATATTAGATTTTTCTATATTGATTAGTGTTACAGTTATTTGGGTATTGTCTGCATATAAGATATTTTATAAAGGCCTTAAAAAATATGAATCAGGAAACCTAATTATAGCTAAGTCATAATTTATGAAGATTAGAACAATTGTTTAAATGATTGTGTAATAAAATGAGTAAATTATAATCTATTTTGTCAAATTTTATTTAAAATTGTTATATTGATTAAGTATATATGATATAATAAGGGTAGATAAAAGGTATCAGGCCTTTACGGTTATTTAATAGTTGTTAGAAAATAGTGGGAGAATTTTGTGATACGACCCACTATTTTCTTTTGCTTTCAGAATTTCCTTCTATATCAACAGAAAGTTCAGCTTCTATTTTTCCATTTTGCAAATCTGTATTCATTTTAGTTCTAGTACCTGTTTTAAGTGTTTCATACTTATAAACAAAGCAACCAACAATGGATACTACGCTTATAATAACCAAAGCCAAGGTAATGATTCCAATTATTGCCAAGATTGTATAATCGGTCATCATATCGCCTCCTATGCCCTAAAGGCCCAATACCATCTACCCATATTAAAGCAGCACAGGAAGTTTGAATACTGAAACAACTATAAAATAAATCTCTATTAAACAAGAGGGGACTTGTTTAATTGAGTTTAAATCATTATAACATATTTTGGAATTTAAGTGAATGTAATTTTTCCGTGAATTTAAAGCAATTAAAAAAATTTTACAAGAAGATAAAAAATATATAAATTTTCACTTTATTTAAGACAAATATTTTTTATTTTATAATAAATATAATGTAATCTATAAATAGAATAAGATGAAACTACGCGAAAAATGTCAGTTTTTTTATTTCATAAGAAAATATAAAAGCTAGTAATAAATAAGGTTAGAAAAATATGTTTAAAATAACTCCAAATTTTTTAGTGGTAATTAAAAATAGACATAAATTTTTAAGGTTTATCATATATAAATGATATCTAGAGTATTAGCTTGAATAGATTATTGTATTATATTACAATTAATACAATATAAAGCAAAGAAAGTTAACTATATTAAAAATGCTATTTGGGGGATTGATATGAAAATTTTAAGAAGAATAGGAATAGTAATTCTATGTATAATCCTATTGTTTATAGCCTTTAGAATACCATATCATATAGCTAATACGCCTAAGTACGCTATATATAAGTATTTTCAAAGTTTAACAAATAAAGATTTAGAAGCTTATAATAATGTTAATTTTCATAGTGGAAATAATGAAGAAAAAGATGATATTTTCATATACGATGCTAAATATATATTACTTCATGCCAAAAAAATAAATGTACCAGATTTAGGATTGCAAGAAGAACTGCGTGAACTTAGAAAAATGGATAAGGTATTTGAAAATTATAATAAAGAGGATATTTTAATATATAAAGTATCTGTTCTTACAGATCCTCCGATAACAGATTTTCCGCCTGGATTAATTTTAATTCGGAATAAAGCTGACGATAGTAAACCTAAATGGCTGGTACTACATGATACTATATTTACAAATTATGATAATTTTAAAAAGTAATTAAATAGGGACGGTTTATTAATATCTTTCAATTTGATATATTAATGAACCGTCCCCATTTTGATTTAAAATTTATATTTAATTATTTAATTGATTCCTTAAGTGTATGCCATGCAAGTACCGCACATTTTACTCTTGCAGGCATGTTTGAAATATTTTGAAAGGCTATTGCATCTTCTAATATTTCAAGTTCTTCTTCAGATTTTATTTCTCTTTTTATCATTCCTATAAAAGTTTCTACTAAATTTAATGCCTCTTCCTTTGATTTTCCCTTTATAAGATCAATCATTATGGAAGTAGAAGCTTGGGAGATGGCACATCCACTGCCTGTAAAGGCTGCATCTTTTATAATGTCTCCATCAAATTTCAATTCTAGAGAAATCTCATCTCCACAACTTGGATTGTGTCCAAGTTCCTTAGTATCAGGATTTACTAAATTTCTTTTATTATGAGAGCTTTGATTATGCTCCATTATGAGCTCTGTATATATATCATTAAGATGCATAGCCTAACCACCTCCTTACATTTTTTAAAGCTTCAATAAATATATCTACTTCTTCAAAGGTATTATAAAAATAAAAGCTAGCTCTGGAAGTTGAGTTTACTCCTAAATACTTCATTAAAGGTTGAGCGCAATGGTGACCTGCTCTAACTGCAACACCATAACTATCTAAAATTGTAGCTACGTCATGAGGATGAATATCTTTTATTCCAAAGGATATAACTGAACTCCTATCTTTCATAGTTTGGGGACCGTAAATAGTTATGAAAGGTAGTTCTTTCATTTTTTCTAATGCGTAACTAGTTAATTCTTCTTCTATCTTTTTTATATTATCAAAGCCTATATTTTCTAAATAATCAATGGCCGCAGCAAGTCCAACTGCTCCTTCAACATTTTGAGTTCCTGCTTCTAACTTGTATGGAAGTTCTGCAAAGGTAGCCCTATCTTCCCAAACATACTCTATCATGTCTCCGCCAAATAAAAATGGAGGCATTTTATCTAAAATATGCTCTTTTCCATATAATACTCCAATGCCCATTGGAGCCAGCATTTTATGGCCTGAAAATACCATGAAATCTGCATCTATAGCTTTTACATCTACCTTCATATGAGGTACACTTTGAGATCCATCTAAAATAACTAATGCACCTTTTGAGTGAGCATAACTAATAATTTCATCTACAGGATTTATAGTACCTAGTGCATTTGAAATATGAGTTATACCCACAATTTTAGTTTTTTCAGAAATCTTTGATTTAACCTCTTCCATGGAAAGCTTACCTTCATTGTCAATATACATATATTTGAGTATTGCACCTTTGGCTTTTGCTACTTGTTGCCAAGGGAGTATATTACTATGATGCTCTGCAATGGATAGAACTATTTCATCACCTTCATTTATAAAATTCATACCATAGGAATAGGCTATTAGATTAAGGGCTTCTGTAGCATTTTTAGTAAATATAATTTCACTACTTTTTGAAGCACTAATAAAATTTTTTACCTTTACTCTTGAACTTTCATAGGCGTCTGTAGCAAAAACACTTAGAGCATGAGCACCTCTATGAGGATTTGCATTATATTTTTCATAATATTTATCTATAGCTTCAATGACTTGTTTTGGTTTATGTGTTGTTGCAGCATTATCTAGATACACTAAAGGCTTTCCATTTACACTTTCTAAAAGTATTGGGAAATCTTTTCTTAATTGTTCAAATTTACCCATTTATAAGCCTCCTTTGAATTTCTGTATCAATTTCTTCTTTTATTTCTTCAACTGGAATTAGATCTATAATAGGTCTAAAGTTAGCTTCAATTATAAGCTTTTTAGCCTCTTTTTCACTAAAGCCTCTGCTCATTAAGTAATAAAGTTTATTTTCATCGATTTTTCCTGCGCTAGCAGCATGCATTCCTTCTACATCATCCTCGTCACAAAGTAGTAATGGAATAGCATCTGATTTTACAGTAGAATCTAGAAGGGTTACATATTCTTCTTCAGAACCCTTAGATCGAGCAGAACCTTTTTTAAAGTTTAGAGTTCCTCTAAATATTTTTTTAGAATTATCCATTAATACACCTTTACATATAATGTTGCTATTTGTTCTCATTGCTTTATGTAGAATTTCATAGCTCAAATCAATAACTCTATTTCCATCTCCAAGGTAGATAGAATTTACATTAGTTTCTCCAGAGGTATCTTTTAACTCTGAAATAAAATTAGTAACACTGAATTTGCTGCCTAAGTTAATCTCTATAAAATTAACTTTTGCTCCATATTCACAAATAGCTACGTTTGAATCAAAATTATGACTATCATCATTTAGAGTTTGAATTTTTATTAAGTTAACTTCTGAACCCTTTTTGGCTAAAACTCTTGTAACTCCATTATGAAAAACAGCTTCATTACCTTTATATTGAATAATTATATTTACTTTAGAATCTTCCTCAGCAATAATCAAATTATTATCTATTAAATTATTTTTATCAATTATATGCTCAACTCTAATTGGTTCTTTTTCTTGCCCATTAGCTTTAATAACCATAGAAGAATTATAATTGTTTAAAGCATAATCCTTAACTTCTTTAGATACTCCATAATTTATGGCCTCAAATCCAAAGTCTTCTAAAAGCTCTTTAGCATTGGGGGTAGTGTCTATGAAAATAGCTTTCGGCGATATTATATTTACCTTATTGTATTCTCCAACTGTAGGTAGGGAATAAGTATCAAGTGAGATATCATTAACTTTAAGCCATCTCCAAGTAATGACTGGAAGTGTATTTAAGTTTTTAAATTTAAGTTTCATTTAATTTCCCTCCTAACCTATTGTTCCTTCAAGCTCAAGCTTGATTAAATTATTCATTTCCACAGCATATTCAAGAGGAAGCTCTTTAGATATTGGTTCAACAAATCCACGAACTATCATTGCTTTAGCTTCCGCTTCACTTATACCTCTGCTCATTAGATAGAATATAGCTTCATCACTAATCCTTCCAATTTTAGCTTCATGTCCTAAATCTACTTCATCATTCATAATATCCATAACTGGAACAGTGTCTGATTTAGATATATTGTCAAGCATTAAAGATTCACAAGAAACTGTTGATTTAGAGTGGTGTGCATTAGGTGATATTTTTACAGCACCTCTATATACAGCTATTCCTCCATCCTTTGAAATGGATTTTGTACTTATATTAGAAGATGTATATGGAGCTGCATGAATTACCTTAGCACCTGTATCTAGTTCTTGACCTTTACCTGCAAAAGTAATACCTGTAAATTCGCATTTTGCTCTTTCGCCTTTTAATACACTCATAGGGTAAAGCATAGAAATCCTTGAACCAAAGGAACCTGATACCCATTCAATAGTTCCATCTTTTTCTACTATTGCTCTTTTAGTATTTAAGTTATACATATTTCTTGACCAGTTTTCAATAGTGCTATATCTAAGTTTTGCACCTTCTTTTACAAATAGCTCAACACAACCAGCATGAAGATTATTTACTGAATATTTAGGAGCGGAACAACCTTCTATAAAGTGAAGATTAGCGTCTTTTTCAACAATTATTAGAGTATGTTCAAATTGTCCCGCACCTGGTGCATTTAATCTAAAATAAGATTGAAGTGGAATGTCTACATTAACACCTTCTGGAACGTAAACAAATGAACCGCCAGACCATACAGCACCATGTAGGGCAGCAAATTTATGATCTGATGGGGGAACACATTTCATAAAATATTCTTTAACAATATCTTCATACTCTTTAATAGCTGATTCCATATCAGTGTAAACAACACCTTGTTTTACTAAATCTTCCTTTATACTATGGTAAACTACTTCAGAGTCATATTGTGCTCCAACACCTGCTAGAGAAGCCTTTTCAGCTTCTGGTATTCCTAGAAGATCAAAGGTCATTTTAATATCCTTTGGTACTTCATCCCAGCTTGCCTTCATATCTGTATCTGGTTTTACATATGTTACAATATTCTCAATATCTAGACCAGAAATATCTGGTCCCCATGTAGGAACATCTAATTGATTATAAATTTCTAAAGATTTTAATCTAAATTCAGTCATCCATTCTGGTTCATTTTTTTCTGATGAAATAGAACGAATAATATCTTCAGTTAGTCCACTATCTACTTTATAGCTATATCTAACTTCATTTTTTATATCATATATACCTCTGTCTACATCTTCAACATAGGTTTTATTTCTTTTTTCCAAGCCATCTCACCACCTATTCTATTTATAAGCCTCATAACCATTTGATTGAATTTCATCTATAAGCTCTATTCCACCGGTTTTAACAATTTTACCATCAACTAATATGTGAACAAAATCTGGTTTTAGATGCTCTAAAATATTATTGTGGTGAGTTATTATTAGAATAGATCTATCACCATTTACAAGCATTTTAACACCCTCAGATACAACCTTAACAGCATCCACATCTAATCCTGAGTCAGTTTCATCAAGAATTGCTAGTTTAGGCTCAAGGATTGCCATTTGCAGAATTTCATTTTTTTTCTTTTCACCGCCAGAAAATCCAACATTTAAATATCTACTTGCATAAGATTCATCCATTTTTAACATTGCCATTTTTTCTCTTAGGTCTTTTCTAAAACTCATCATTTTAAGAACTGTACCTGAAACAGCGGCCCTTGAAGTTCTTAAAAAATTTTCAACGGTAATTCCAGGAATCTCTTCTGGATATTGAAAGGATAAGAATATTCCTTTTTTAGCTTTCTCATCTGGGCCAAGTTCATTTATAATTTCCCCTTCAAATTCTATTATTCCTTCAGAAATTTTATATTTTGGATGGCTCATCAATGTGTTAGCAAGGGTAGATTTACCAGCACCATTAGGTCCCATAATTACATGAATCTCACCCTTATTTATTTCTAAGTCTAAGCCTTTTAAAATTTCTTTATCTTCAACTTTGCTGTGTAAATTATTTATTTTAAGTAATTTCTCTGACATTTTTATATCTCCTTTAAATTATATCAGAGTTAAATACTCTGAATTAATATATATTTATATCATACTACTTTGCTCGGAATTAGTCAAAAGCTTTTTAACATATTTTATTACATAAAAATATTAATAAAAATTAGGCTTATAAAGCTATATAAAAGGATAAATTAATAGTAAGCTTTTCGAACTATGGCGGCTTTTATAATGAAATTAAATACATATTTAAATGAAGTTTTACAAAAGTTACTAATTTAATGTTAAAATAGGTCTATATAAAAATGATTTTTCGGAGGTGTTTAATTATGAAAGAAGAAATGTTAAAAAAATATGCGAGATTGGCAGTTAAAACAGGAGTTAACATACAAGAAAATCAAACACTTGTAATAATGTCACCAATAGAGTGTGCTCCTTTTACTAGAATGATTTCTGAAGTTGCTTATAAAGAAGGGGCAAGAGAAGTTATAATTCATTGGTCTGATGAAATATCAGCAAAAATTAGGTACATGAATGCCAGCACTGAGGTTTTAAGTGAAGTAGCGCCTTGGCAGGTGGATTCTTTAATTCATTATGCAAAGGATGGTGCTGCATTTTTAAGCATATCTGCATCAGATCCAGAGCTTATGAAAGAAGTGCCAACTGAAAAAATTTCTACTTCAATGAAAGCAAGACAAATAGCATTAAAAGAATTTAATAAGAGATTGATGACTAATGAAAACCCATGGTCAATCGTTTCAATTCCTACAAGGGCATGGGCTAAAAAGGTATTTCCAAACCTTTCAGAGGAAGAGGCTGTGGAAAAGCTTTGGGAGGCAATATTTAAAATAGTTAGAGTGGATAAGGAAGATCCAGTGGAAGCTTGGAATGAACATAAAAATAATCTTAAAGTAAAAATGGATTTTTTAAACTCAAAGAACTTTAAATCTATTTATTTTAAGAACTCATTAGGAACAGATTTAAAAATGGAGCTTCCAGAAAATCATATTTGGGTTGGAGGAGCAGAGAAAAGTTCTGAGGGAATTGAATTCATAGCTAATATGCCGACAGAAGAAATATTCTCAATGCCGAAAAGAGATGGAGTAAATGGTGTTGTATTTAGTTCAAAACCATTAAACTATGCTGGGAATCTTATAGAAAACTTCTCTTTAACTTTTAAAGATGGAAAAATAGTAGATTTTACAGCTGAAAGAGGATATGAGTCATTAAAAAGTTTAATTGAAACTGATGAAGGTTCTCACTATTTAGGTGAAGTTGCGCTTGTACCTTTTGATTCTCCTATTTCAAACTCAGGAATAATTTTCTTTAATACATTATATGATGAAAATGCTTCTTGCCACTTTGCTATAGGAAGAGCTTATAGTCTATGTGTTAAAGATGGAGATAAAATGACTGAAGAAGAGTTATTAAAGGCTGGAGCAAATAATTCTTTAACTCACGTAGACTTTATGCTAGGTACAGAGGATTTAGATATAGTGGGAACTACTTATGATGGAGAGTCAGTTCAAATATTTAAAAATGGAAACTGGGCATTTTAAATAGGAGTTTATTATTTATATTGATATATAATGCAATAAATATCTATATAGATATTTGGCATTAATACAGTAAAAATGGTCAAGATAGAAGTAGGTTAAGATTTATTTCATCTTGGCTTTTTTCTATTGAATTAAAGAATTTAAAATATGATATAATTTATTTACAGTGGAATAAAGGAGTGAGATTAGTGGAAGTAAATTTTGAAAATATTTACGCTCGTATTCAGAGAAAAGTTTTAAGTGTTAAATGGATTAATAAAGTAAATTTAGATAAGATTATTATAGATTCTCATATAAAATCCGATTATTTTGTGATAAAGCTAAAAGAAATGATTTTTAAAAAGGATTATACAGCAAAGTCTACATTGGTATTATTAAAACCATTGATCTTAGAATTATCCTCTAAAAATATATTAGAAAATTCAGAAAATGAACTACTTTTATACCTATATGAATACTCACTATCAAAAGTTTTTCCCGAAGCAGTAAATATTGAATTAAATCATAACTTGGATCCTATTTGTAATCTTTATTTTAGAGTTCTTAGAATAATTTCAGTCTTTGAAAAACACTGTAATGGAGAAAATTTTATTTCTAAATATCCTATGGAATTTTTAAAAGATGAAGAATTAGAATTTCTTGAATATAGTGACGAGTACTTAAGATTTGTTAAAGCCTTTGAGGATTCCTATATTTATGAAATGATGAAGATAAATGGAGAGATAACAGGATTTAATACTTTAGAACATATTTCTGGAGTTCATTACTTAGCTATGCACATTGCAAGACAAGTTAAACATCAGGGACTTAAGGTAGATTTAGGAAGAGTTTCTGGAAGTGCTGCTGGTCATGATATAGGAAAGTATGGGTGCAAGAAAAATGAAATGAAAAGGGTTCCTTATTTACATTATTATTATTCTGATATTTGGTTTAAAAAGCACGATATAAACTATATAAGAAATATCGCTATCAATCATTCAACTTGGGATCTTGAGTTTGAAAATCTTTCTCTTGAAAGTCTTATTTTAATATATTCAGACTTTAGAGTTAAAAATAGACAAATAAACAATAAAAATGAAATGCACATATTCTCTCTTAAGGAATCTTTTGATGTAATTTTAAGTAAGCTTGATAATGTAGATGAAACCAAGGAAAAGCGTTATAGAAGAGTTTATTCAAAACTTAGAGATTTTGAGAAGTTCTTACAATCAATTAATGTTGAAACTGAAGTCAAAGATATAAATTTAAAGGGTATGAAGAAGATAAAAGAGCCTTTATATTCTCTTAATCAGGGTGAGGAAATCGTTGATAATTTAAAATATATGGCCATAAATCACAATATAAATCTAATGTATATTTTAAGAGATGAGCATTCATTAAATACTATTATTGAAGAAGCTAGAAGCGAAAAAAATTGGAAGAGTTTAAGAGAATACATAAGAATATTTGAGGAGTATTCTACCTATTTAACTCAAAATCAAAAAATCCAGACTATAAATTTCTTATATGAAAATCTTGTTCATCCTGAAGATGATATAAGACGTCACTCTGCTGAAATTATTGGTAAGCTTATTGCTATATTAGATGAAGAATATAGAAAGGAATTACCAGAAGGTGCGGTAGATGATTTTTTTAATATTAATAGTAAAGATGTATTAAGGAAGTATATAGATAAAATATTATTCCCAAGTCATAAAATTATATCAAGTCATAGATATTGGATTGGGTATAGCTTAAGTACATTAATAAAATCTCTATTTGAGAATTGTGGAGAGAATAAAAAAGAAGAATATAAAGAAGTAGTTCTAAGCTATTATGAAACTTTTAAATATAAAAATTCAGATAATTTATTATTTCTAATTGAGAGTGCTAATTATATTCCAATAGATAAAGAGGATAAGCTTTTAGATAAATTATATATTTTTATATTTACTATGTTAAAAAAGAGAAATATAACATTAAGACTTTCCACTTTAGGTTTATGTATTAATTTAATGGAAAATTTAAATGATGAATCGATATTTGTAATTCACTTAAAAGACTATTTATATTCTGTTAGTGCTAAAAGCAGCCATGGTGCTGAAATCTTATTAAGATATCGACTTTCACAAAAATTAAACTTAAAAGATTTAGAATACAACTTAAAAGAAAATTTACAAGTTCAAAAGAAAAATATACAAGAAATTTATTTGAGCAATTTAAAATCTGCTACTGAATGGAGTGTAAAAAAGTATCAGATAGAATTAATTCTGGAATTTGTAAAAAGTCATAAAGAAATCAATGCATTGCAGGCATCAATACATTTTTGTAATTTGCTTAAGGTGAGTGCTGTAGAAGAAGTTAGAGTTAGTGCTGGAAAAGCAATTGTTGAAATAATGAATTTTTTATCCTTTTCTGAAAGAAATGAAGTTGCTATAGAACTTTTAAGGTCACTAGAAATAGAAGGCCATAAGATAACTGAATATATACCAAGATATTTAGGGCAAGTTCTTCTTTATATACCGCCAAAAGAATTTGATGAGATAATTGATGATTTAGCCTTTAAGGTTAAAATAGCAAAGCCTTCAGTAAAGACTTTAATGCTAAAAACTATAGGAGTAGTTTTAGAGTATTATAAATGTTATGATAAAAGATTTAATGAACCAGAAAAAATATTAGATAAGAGAAGAAACACACTTCTTAGCATTCTTTTAAATGGGCTTGGTGACTATATAAATGAGGTTAAAAGAAGTGCCTTTACCACCATTGGAAAGGTTATTTTTGGTTCTAAGATTTTATCCTTGAAAGAAAAGAAGAATTATTTTGATCTTTTAGCTAAAAAGATATTGACTCTTGTTATAAATGATGAGAAGGAAGATTTATTTTTTCTTTCAAATGCAGCAGGATTAGCTCATATATATAGATTTATTGCTGATTATAATTTTTTTATTGGGAAGTTTAATATGGAGATACCAAGGAAAATTGCATTTTTCCCAGGAACATTTGATCCATTTTCCCTCAGTCATAAAGAAATTGCAAAGACAATTAGGAATTTAGGATATGAAGTTTATCTTTCAGTAGATGAATTTTCTTGGTCTAAAAAAACTTTACCCCATTTATTAAGAAGAAATATTCTTAATATGTCCATTGCTAGTGAGTTTGGAATATTTGTATATCCAGAAAGTGAACCTATAAACCTATCTAATAAAGAAGATATTCAAAGTCTTAAAGATAATTTTAAAGAGCAAGAAGTTTTTATAGTAGTTGGAGCAGATGTAATTACTAATGCTTCTAGTTATAAATTGCCTTATAATAAAGGATCCATTCATGATTTTTCTCACATAGTTATTGAGAGAAATAAAAATAATAATTTGTCAGAATATTTAATGGAGATAAAGGGAAATGTCCATATTATTAATTTGCCAAGTAAATATACAGATATAAGTTCAACACAAATTAGAAATTATATTGACAGTAATAGAGATATATCAAGTCTTGTAGATCCGCTAGCTCAACAATATATTTATGATAATGGATTTTATCAAAGAGAGCCATTAGAGAAAGCCACTTTAAATTTATTATCTCTTGAAACAGAAATAATAGAATATAAGGATGAAGAGATTATAAATGCCTTATGTAACATAGCTAATAATGAATTAAGGAAAAAAATTGAAGAACTTTTCTCAAAACCTTCTGGTAGAATAGTAATTTTAAAAGATTGTAATAAGAATGAAATACACGGTTTTTCGTTAATACACTGGGCTCGTTCAAGTATGCTCTACGGTGACATAAAAGATATGGAGATAGCTCAGTATATGAGAGAAGAAAGTCAAGGAAGAATAATTTTATTAGATGGATTTTACATTAAAAATCATGAAAAAAATAAAAATTTACTTTCAATATTGATAACTGAAACTTTAGCTTTTGCTTGTAGTCGCGATTATGAATATGCTCTTTATAGGCAGTGTGAAAAAGATAATCTATCTACTACAATTAAGGATACTTTAGCTCTATATGGATTTAAAGAAATTTTTGATTCTGTTCATCTTGTAAATATGAGTTCACCTTGTGTTTTAAATTTTGATATAGAAAATCTAATAAAAGAGCCTTTTAGAAGTAATAATAAAATAAAAACTGCAATTAATGAAAGTAGAATTAAACTTCAGCAGGCAATATGTAACCTTTTTCCGGGGAACTTAGTGCTTTCTTTTGATTCCAATATGGTTCATCAAGGACTTATAAAAAAGATTTGCAAAGAAAATAAAGTATCAGAATATGAAACAAATCCAAGATCACTAGGAAGTGCAATGTGCGTACCTTATGGGGATATATTAGATAGATATATAATTCCTAACACAGTGACTAAGTCACTTCACACGGAAAAATACTTTAACCCTGATATGAAATCATTTAAGATTGGAGAATTTCCACATTATCTTAGCTTAGAAAATCAGATTAAAATGCTAAAGTCCTTTAATAGACCAATCATATTAGTAGATAACCTCCTTCATAAAGGATATAGAATGAAAGCTATTGAGCCTATATTTAAAAAAGAAAAAATAAATATACAAAAAATTATAGTTGCTATATTATCTGGTCGTGGTAAAGATCTTTTAGATTATCAAGGAGGAGAGGTAGATTGTTTATACTTCATCCCTAGATTAAAAATTTGGTTCAATGAAAATGCATTATATCCGTTCATAGGTGGTGATGCAATTTGGAGAGGGGAATTTCCAGGTAGAAATCTTCTTCCATCAATCAATTTAATTATGCCATATACTTCGCCTAAGTTTATAAGAGGTGCTAATAATAAGGAACGTTATAAATTATCTAAGGTATGTATAGAAAACTCTATAAATATACTTAAAGCTTTAGAAGATGAATATCATTATATAAATGAAAGAAATTTAACACTTTTGTCTTTAGGGCAAGTATTTACTATACCAAGATCTGTAGATAGAGGACTGGATATAAATTATGACTTAAATCACAAACCTTCACATTATTTAGAAAATGACCTTGAGAGTTTAAAGAGATTTGAAGATATGTATATATAGGGAGATGATATGATGAAGTACTATAAATATAAAGACTTATTGCTTATAAGTGAGGAGACTTTATCAAACAAATTTACTAACATAACTGAGGAAGAAGGATTAAATTTAAATAGAAGGGCTTATTATCTTGGAAAAAGGCCGCTTAACAGCTTTCGAAGTTATTTTAAAGTATCTTCAATAAAGGAATTATATAATGAAGATTTAAATGTAATTATAAAAGAAAAAGAAGAAGAAAATAAATTGTGTAAAATATTAAGCAATCTTTCCTTCATAAATTTAAATGTTGATAATTGGGAGGAAATTATAGAAGATAAGCCATCTAAAAAATATAAAATAAATATTGTTGGATTAGGTGATGTTGGAGGAACACTTCTTACAGGATTAAGGCTTTTAGGAGCAGATGTAGCTGAGAATATAGGTATATATGATTTAGATAAAAATAAAGTAGATAGATGGTACTTTGAAGCTAACCAAATATATGATACTAATAACATGGATATGCCAAAGATAATTAAAATAAATGAAGATGAGCTTTTTAATTGTGATTTATTTATATTTTGTGTATCTGTTTTTGTACCTGAAGTTGGTGATGAAAAGAAAGATGTTAGAATGGTTCAATTTGAAGGAAATAAAAAAGTGATAAGTATTTATAGTAAAATGGCACGAGAGGCTAATTTTAAAGGGGATTTTGCAGTGGTGTCAGATCCTGTAGATTTACTTTGTAAAGTAGTATTTAATGAAAGTAATAAAAATGAAAATGGGGATTTTGACTTTAAAGGGCTTAGTTCTCATCAAATAAGAGGTTATGGTCTTGGAGTTATGAATGGGAGAGCAGCTTTTTATGCTGATGAATTTAATATAGATTATGAGAGTGAAGGAAGAGCTTTTGGACCACATGGAGAAGGATTAATCATTGCAAATAGCATAGAAAATTATGATGAGAATATTTCAGATTTTCTTACAGAAAAAACTAAAACTGCAAACTTAGAGGTGAGAGCTTCAGGGTTTAAACCTTATATTGCTCCAGCATTATCTTCTGGAGCAGTGAGTATTCTTGCATATATGAGAGGACAATGGCATTATAGTACTTCTTTTTTAGGTGGTGTTTTTATGGGAATTAAAAATAGAACTACTGAGAGTGGCATAGAACTTGAGAGATACAATATGCCTGAAGAACTTTTAAATAAATTAAAACAAACCTATAATTATTTAAATGCTCTATATAATTAATCCAAGAAAAAAGACTTCTAAGATGCTTCAGGATATGATTTCTCAGTTTACCCATGAGAGCCACAAAATTATTCAAGATGAATTAGTAAATTTAAATAATAAAAAGATATTATTAGCAATAGACGTTGATGAAACACTTTCTGATATAAGTATGTTAAAATTTATGAAAAAACTCATGAAAAAAGATAAAAATGCATTTGCAGATTCTCACTGTGGAATTATTTGTGCATCTACTTCAGAACTTGGCACAAAAGATACCTGTCAAGATATAATATTTCTTGCAAATTCTATGGGGGCAATTTTTATAGGGCATCCAATGGTAGAAGCTACTAAGAACCTTATAAATTTTTCCACATGGCAAAAGGTTCTTAGTATACCTCTTCGTGATATACTTTTAGAAAGATGTAAAAACTTAAATGAGAGACTTAGAAAGTTTGAGTTTAAGAAATATGAAGAGTTAGATATAACAGTTTTATATTCAACTCCTAATAAAATTTCTAACTCTTTAGATTTATGGAAGATAGTAAAATCAAACCTTGATTCTACAATAAATATTAAAGAGATATTAATAGAAAATGGGTCAATACAGGATTGTAAAGGCTGTGGATATAAGGTATGTACTCACTATGGAAAAGATAATAAATGCTTTTATGGTGGACCTATGATAAGTGATGTATTGCCTGCTATAGAGAAATCTAACGTAATAGTTTGGATTTGTCCTAATTACAATGATGCTATAGCTGCAAATTTAACAGCAGTAATGAATAGATTAACAGTACTTTATAATAAAAAGCCTTTTCATGACAAGGTTATATTTGGAATAGTAGTATCAGGAAATTCTGGAGGAGATTCTGTAGCAAAGCAACTAATAGGAGCATTAAATTTAAATAAAGGTTTCATGCTTCCGCCAAAGGCATTCTTACTAGCAACAGCTAATGACCCTAAATCAATATTCAATTATAAAGATGTGGATAAACTTGCTAAGAAATTTAGTGAAGAAATAAAAAGAATTATTGATAAATAGTTATATTACAAGGGGGATAAGTATGTATAAAATATTTACCTCATGATGCTAATACTCTAATTTGTAGATTATATGAATAGCAATCATGAGGTATTTTTTGAATAAAACATTACTTTTAAAATAATTAATGAATATATTTCTTTATTTTTATATATTAAATCATTAGAATATCGTAGCAATTTATCATTTTTAACTAGTTATTTTATCTTGTATTATACAAAATAGTCGATCTTATAATAGCAGCCTTCTCAGATATACTATTTATGGTGATTTTTAAACTATCATAAAAATCTTTTATAGTTACAAGTAACAAATCATTTTTAGCTAATTTAATATTTTCAGCATCATTTATAATTATATTGCAATCACCATCTGCAGCATAAAAACTTTCTAATAAAATTTCATCTTCCTCTTTAGGAATTAAATTATTTTTAGGAACAGAATAGGTATTATTATTTGATAAGAGTATAGAATTTACATAACCTTTGGAGTTTTCCCTAAGCATCAAATTAAAATCTCTTACTTTTCCAAAGCTCTTAGTTTCCCATTCACCACTAAAATTATGTACTTCAAAAGGCTTTAAATTTATAATTTTATTGTTTTCATGTTGAAGCTTTAAAGGATTATCTAAAGAGAGAATAAATCTAGATGTATTAGGTAAATAAGTAAAAGTAGATTCTTCTAATTCAACCTTTGCAGAGCTTAAACGCCATTTAAAATTTAAACTTTTATAATCAGAAGTAATAGGATGTATAGCAAGTTCTGTAGTGGTTCCACCTGACCAGTTAGAAGTTTTATAATCTTCATTATGAATAAGTTCTATGGAATAAGACATTTATATTAACCCCCCATGATTTTAAATATGTTCATAGTTTAATTTGACTATTTTACAATATTATACATCAAATCATAATTCAATATAATCTCAACAGTAAATAAAGTAAGTCATAAAAATAAAGTATATAGATAAATACAATAAATTTTATATGAAAATAATATGAGAATGAGCTAAATTATTGACACATAATAATTTTATGAATACTATATAACTATATTAGTAAATCATGATATGGTTATATAGTATTGGACTTAAGGAGGATATTATATGGAAAATCAAGTGAAAATATTTAAAGCATTAGCTCATCCTATAAGATTAAAAATAATTACAAAGCTAGTTCAAGGTGAGCTTTGTGTTTGTAAGCTCAATGAAGATGTGGATTTTAGTCAATCTAATTTATCTCAACATCTTAGAATATTAAAAGAAGCCAATATCTTAAATGCCCGAAAAGATGGTATGTGGATTTATTATAGTATTAAAAATAATAAAATTTTAGACATTTTAAATATTGCTAAATCTATGAATAATTCTTAAAGTTTAAAGATAAGTTGGAGGTAGATTAAATTGAGTAAAATAAATAGTGATGATATAAGAAAAAGCGTTCGAGAAAGTTATAAAAAATTTGCAATTGAAGATAAGAAATCAGAAAGCTGCTGTAGTGGACTTAATCTGAAAAAATCTGTATTAACTATATCTAAAAATATTGGATATACTAAAGAAGATATATTAGCTGTACCAGAAGGTTCCAATATGGGACTTGGTTGTGGAAATCCACAAACAATAGCTCAGTTAAAAGATGGAGAAGTAGTTTTAGACCTTGGAAGTGGCGGAGGCTTTGACTGTTTCTTAGCTGCTAATAAAGTAGGAGTAAATGGCCATGTTATAGGTGTAGATATGACACCAGAAATGATTACTAAAGCTCGCTTTAATGCTAGAAAAGATAGATATAAAAATGTAGAATTTAGGCTTGGAGAAATTGAAAATTTACCTGTTGCAGATAATACAGTAGATGTTATAATCTCTAATTGTGTTATAAACTTATCCACTGATAAACAAAGAGTATATAATGAAGCTTATCGTGTATTAAAAAAAGGTGGAAGGATTGCTATTTCTGATGTAGTGCTTATGAGGGAGCTTACAGAAGAAATGAAAAGTGATGAAAAACTCTATTGTGGATGAGTGACCGGTGCTTCTTCAGTTGAAGAATTAGAAATATATTTGAAAAATGCAGGTTTTAGAGATATTAATATTAAAGTTAAAGAAGTATCTAAAGAGTATGCAGAAAAATGGGGACATGGATTGAAAGTAGGAGAGTATATTATGTCTGGTGAAATTAAAGCAGTTAAATAATAGGATCTTATTTAATAATTTGTATTCTAAAAAAATACGCTAGTGTTTTTAGATGTTTAAATGTTCAATGCAATTCATAATAAATTCTTTATTACTAATGATAAATTTTATTTATTTCTTTAACATAAAATCTTTTCTCTAGGGCAATCTAAGAAGAAAAGGTGGTTTTTATGAGTAGAGATAATAATTTTAGAGATGATAAGAAAAATATGAAAGCAATAGGGCATTATACTAAAAATGCAATAGAAGAATTTGAAGAAAATATTGTAAGTCAGACAAATTTTTTAGAAAAAGTAAAAGAAAATACTGAAAAGAAGAATTAAGAAAAGTTATTTTAGGTTTATGAAAGTGTTAATTAAGCTTGACTTTCTATAGCCAATCACATTGAAAGTTAAAAGAGAGTGGGAATTTTTTTCATTCTCTTTTATTGATTTAAAATCAAAATTTCTATTTGCTGTAATTAAATAGAACATACATAAATAAAATTATAGTAAAATAATTCTATTTATGATACTATGATGTAATACCTTTTTACATTAGATATATAGAGGAGGTCAATAAAAATGAATTTTAGTGTTAAAAAACCTAATGAAGTGGATATTGAGAAAACATATAATTTCTTTAAAGAATTGGAGATATTGCATAGTAGTAAATTACCTAATATATTTAGAAGACCAGATGAGGTAGAACATATAAAAGAGTATGTTAATAATGCTCTTAATAATCCTAATCAAATATTTTTTATAGCAGAAATAGAGGGAGAACCTATAGGATTAATAGAAACAATTATCATTAAGGATGGTATAAATCCTGTACATGTAGATAGAGAGTATGCAATAATAGATAAATTAATAGTAAAAGATGAATATAGAAAGTTTGGTGTTGCTACATCATTAATAGATACCACTGAAAGTTATTTAAAAGAAAAAGGAATTAAAGAAGTAGAAATCTATGTTTGGGACTTTAATAAAAATGCCTTTAATTTATACCAAAATAAAGGATTTACAACTCTTTGTAGAAGAATGATAAAAGAGATATAGCCTTTAAAAGCGCACTTATGAAGAATATATATTAAAATTACTATAAAGATTAATAAAAAATAAATTGGAGGACTTATGGAAAGAGATTGGACAAATATAGGGTATTTATTAAATGGGAATGCAAAGCAGCAACAATCTTATAATATACTTATGAATGCTAATATTTTTCGTATATTAAAAGAATATACTCCAATTTTAGTTGGAACAATTCCATTAGAAATAGATATTGAAAAAAGTGATCTTGACATTATATGTGAAGTCCATAATTTTTATGAGTTTAAAAAGTTAATTAAAAACTCATTTCAAAAATATGAAAATTTTAATATTAATAAGATTAACGAAAATCAAGTTATAGTAGCAAATTTTTTTATTAAAGAGTTTGAAATAGAGATATATGGACAATCTATACCAACAAAAAAACAATATGGATATAGGCACATGATTATAGAAGATAAAATTTTAAAGCTTGGTGGAGATAAGTTAAAGAAAGAAATTATAAATTTAAAGAGAAATGGTATGAAGACAGAACCTGCCTTTGCTAAGTATTTAAATTTAAATGGAAATCCATATGAAGAATTATTAAAACTAGAAAATATGAGTAATAGAGATATAGAATTGCTTTTATCATAATAATATTATAAATTAACAGTTAATTATAGAGAAATAATAAAGTGTGGGATAAGCAATGCAGTATTGTTTTAGTATATAAAAGTATGAAAAACCATAGCTTTAAATAAAATGTACCCTATAGAGTAGACAATTTTAAAATCTCTACCCGATAGGGTTTTTATACTTTTGGATTATAACAAAGTTTCAATTCCTAATACTATTCATATTTTGGAGTTGTCATTCTTCTAATAAATTCATCCAAGTCATAAAAATCACTCATATATACTCTTGGAATTGAAAATAAATCATCATCTCCAGAAGCCCATCCACTATCAGTAGAAAAGCCCATTTTGTAACCTATTTCTCTTGTAATATTTTTTGTATCATCATTATAAGATCCATATGGATAAGCTACATACTCAACTTTTTCGTTTAATAAATTATTTAAACGGTTTTTAGATTGTTGTAACTCTTCTCTTTGTTTTTCTTTTGGTAGCTTAGCTAAGTCTAAATGATTTGCAGTATGGCTTTCTATATTGATTTTATTTTTTTCCAACTCTTTTAATTGCGATTCTGTTAAAAAATTTGGATTACCAACAAAATCTGAAACCATAAATATTGTTGTATCAAAGTCAAATTCATTAATTATTGGCATAGCATTTGTATAATTATCTATATACCCGTCATCAAAAGTTATAACTACAGATTTTTCAGGGACTGGGGTATTATATTTTATATAATTATAGAATTCTTCCATTGTTAAGGAGGTATAATTATTATCTTTTAACCATTGTAAGTGACTTCTAAAAAGTTCTGGATCCATCATAAGTTCATTTTCACCACTTTTTTGTATGGAATGATAATAGAGTACAGGAACTCCTACTGAATTATCTTTAAGAGGCAATCCATCAAATTTATTACTCTTGTTATCTTCTTTAAGTTGAACTTCTATATTTTGATTTTCTGATTGTGTTATCTTCTCATCTTCATTAGTTGAAGTTACTACACTTTCTTTAGTAGTTTTTTCATTAAGGTAAAATCCTGTTCCTGCTAAAAAAGCTATAATAGTAACAATCAATAAGGTGAAAAATTTTCTTCTAGTATTCATTTCTACCTCCATATTTGTATTAAGTACCCTTAAAAATAATTAGTTAATACGCTAGTCTATTTTATATGAAACTTTGATCATAGAACTTATATATAATCTCTATTAGGAATACCTAAATTTGTATCTAACACAAAATATTACACTTATCTTTGACTAATTATTTTAATGTACATACTTTAGTATAGGTAAATAAGTTGCAGCTACTCTTAATTTATTTAATTTTACACTTTTAGAAAAAAGTTTAAATATGATATGACTATCAATTATAATCTAGATATTAATTAAAATTTAAAAAGGTATTGTAAATGATTTTTATAATATGATTATTTTATTTGAAACTTCAATAATAAAAATATTATAACATATTATTTCGTGCTATAGATTAATTATATGTAAGATAAAATATGGAAAATTTTTATTATATGAAGGATTAAAATAACTCATTAACGAATTTTAGTTAAGAATAGATATTAAGGCATTTTCAAAAAAAGTAACAGGTCAGCATTTAATTTTTTTCAACTGCCTTACATAGTTATAAAATTAAAACTACAATTTTAGGGGGAAGGGCAATGTGTGTAGAACCTATAATATCCGTTAAGGATTTAAAAAAACATTATGGAAGTAAACAGGTTTTAAAAGGGATTAGTTTAGACATTTACCCTGGACAACTTATTGGATACATTGGTCCCAATGGTGCAGGTAAAAGTACTACTATTAAAACTTTTCTTGGAATTATAGAAGATTATGAAGGTGAAGTAAAAATATTTGGTGAGAATATTTCATCTGATAATAAAGAATATAAAAGAAGAATAGGATATGTACCAGAGGTTGGAGAAATTTATGATAATCTCACTGCTAGAGAATATTTAACTTTTATTGGAGAGTTATATGGACTAAATTATGAAATAGCAGATAAAAGAGCAAATAAACTTATGAAGATTTTTGGCATAGGTGATAATTATGATAGTAGAATTGCCTCTTTTTCAAAGGGAATGAGGCAAAAAGTTATGATAATTAGTAGTCTTTTACATGATCCAGATATTTTATTTTTAGATGAACCATTAAGTGGACTTGATGCTAATAGCGTTATTGTGATGAAGGAGATATTAGCACAGTTAATAAAAGAAGGAAAAACCATATTTTATTCATCTCATATAATGGACGTAGTTGAAAAGATAAGTAATAGAATTATTATTATTATTAATGGTGAGGTAGTAGCCGATGGTTCCTTTGATGAATTAAAAAAACAAAGTGAAGAGGGATCACTAGAAAAGATATTTAATGATTTGACTGGATTCAATTCTCAAGAGCAATTAGCAAAAGACTTTATTGCTACACTTAAGGAGGTGTAGTATATGAGGGAACCTTTCCAATTAAAAATAATAGATAAATTAGGTGGAATATTTGAAAGGTTAGGATACGACTACAGTGTTGTTAGAAAGATACTTAAAATAAAACTTATTATGGATAAAAGAAATGTTCCAACTATAATACAAAATCAAAATAAGAAAGAGAAAAAAGAAGGCAATAATTTTAAGACTCAAATGATAACGTATTTAATATTCGGATTTTTTACAGGATTATTGTTAATATTAGATATACCACTATATGTATCTATGAATATGATCTTTGGAATAACTATATTTATAATAGCACTAAGTATGATGAGTGATTTCTCATCGATTCTTTTAGATGTAAAAGATAAAAATATACTTTTACCAAAGCCAATTAAAAGCAAGGATTTAAATTTAGCAAAAGTGCTGCATATAACTATTTATCTGATTACTTTAAGTGTTTGCTTTACAGGAGTAACAATAGTTATAGGAACAATTAAATATGGAGTATTATTTTTATTAACTTTTCTTTTAGTTATGCCACTTTTAGTCGGATTTATAATATTTCTTACATCTTTAATGTATTTATTGATTCTACATTTCTATGATGGGGAAAAACTAAAGGATATTATTAATTATTGTCAAATTATGTTAACCACTATTATGGTTATTTTTTATCAATTATCTGGAAGAGTTTTTAATTTAATGGAGATAATCAATTTAAATTACACTCCAAAACTTTGGCACTATATTTTACCGTCAATGTGGTTTTCTGCTCCATTTGAACTTTTTGTTGGTAAAAATGATAATCCTAGTTTTACCATTTTTACAATACTATTAATAGTGATATCTATTGTATCACTAATCTTATATTTAAAGGTTATTTCGCCATATTTTGAAAAAAATCTTCAAAAATTAAATAATAACTCCTCAAAAAAAGCATCCTTAAGAAAAGGGAAAAGACAAAGAGCTTTAGTAAATATATTGTGTAGAGATAAAATTGAAAGAGCATTTTTAAAATTTGATTTAAATATGCTAAATAGTGAAAGAAAAATAAAACTTACAGTTTATCCCAATATTGCTTTGGGGCTAATACTGCCAGTTTCAATATTGTTAGCTCAAATTTTAAATAAAGGATCTTTTAGCGATGCTATGAGACAGGCAAGCAATAGTAAGACATATCTTTTAATATATGTTACTATTACAATGCTTAGTACTATAATTTCACTAGTACATTTTAGTGAAAAATATGAAGGTGCATGGATTTATAAGGTAGTACCACTAGACTCACCGAGACCAATAATCAAGGGGATATTTAAAGCTATAATATTAAAATATATATTGCCTTTATTTATTGCTATTACAATAATTTTTACCTTCATTTTTGGAATTGAAGTTATACCACATATGATTATAGCCTTTATAAACTATATTTTAATTATGATTGTAGTTTATAAAAGAAACGCTAATCTTCAAATACCTTTTAGTAAAAGAAGTCAAACTGTTAGCAATAGTGGAGGACTTTCAACGTTATTTATTATAATGGGAGTTACAGGATTATTAGCTTTTATTCACTACAGAGCATCTTTAATAAATTATGGCATTTTTATTTATACTATAATAATTATTGTAATAACATATCTACTTGGAAAAAATACTGTTAATGTAAAATGGGATTATACAAAAAAGAATGAAATAAAAGATTCATAAGTAAATAATTAATAACATATTAAAAAGCATCAGAAATTTCTGATGCTTTTATTATTATTTAGCTTTTTTAAAATTAAATTTTTTCCTAAAGATTATTATTACAATTATAATTAATGCAATAACAGCACAGGCAGTACTATATTGTTTCATTAAAGATTCAATAACTATCCAATTTTCACCGACGAAATAGCCTAATGTTATTAGTACTGTATTCCAAAGTGTTATTCCAACTAATGAATATAAAATAAAAATTATAGAATTAAGCTTTGTTGCTCCTGCTATAAAAGAAACATAGGTACGGGTTAAAGGAAGTAATCTTGCAAATAAAACAGCAAGTTTTCCATGTTTTTCAAACCATTTATTTAAGGCAATTGTACTTTTTTTAATTTTGGGGAGTTTTTTTGTTAATGATAAGATCAGTGGATTGCCTCCATAATATCCTATTAAATAACAAATAATTGATCCAAAAATTCCAGCTACAACACTAACTAATATCACTCCTAAATAACTAAAGGAGTTTTGAGAAGCAAGTATTCCTATAAAAGGTAATATAACTTCACTAGGAATGGGAATACAGGCATACTCTAAAGTTACACCTAGGGCAATTCCTATATATCCCCATTGTTCTATTAAATCTATTAGTTTAGATACAAAAGTACTTAAGAACTCCACTTTTATTTATACCTCCTAAGTAAGAAATATTACATTTTATCTACTAGATTTTTATTGAAAGAATAAGAATTTGTTGTAGATTTTCCATCAATAAATAGCTTTGATAATTGAACTAGTAGAAGTGGGATAAATGCAAGAATATAAACTAGTATGTATTCATTAAGTCCAAGTTTACTTAGTTCAAAGATTCTTCTTAATGGTTCAAATGCCAGCACTACATTAAGTAAAATTAATCCAGATAAAAAGGCAAACCAACTATATTTATTGGTAAATACTCCAACTTTAAATATAGAATTCTTAGATCTACAATTAAAGCCATGAAATAATCTTGCAATACATAAAGTTAAAAATGCCATAGTGCTTGCTAGTTGTTTATTTCCACGATTTAATCCAATATGGAAAGCAATCATGGTACAAATTGCAATTATTAACCCTTCAGTTAAAAATTCTTTTAGAAAGGCTTTAGATAAAATAGGAGCATTTATATCTCTAGGTTTTTCATTTAATACATTATTATTTTGTGGTTCAAGGCCTAATGCTATAGCAGGTAAACTATCTGTTAAAAGATTTATGAATAATAGATGGACTGCAGCAAAAGGCATTGGTAGAGCAGCTAGTGAAGCATATAAAACTGAAAGAATTCCAGCTGCATTTCCTGAGATTAAAAATTTTATAGAATTTTTAATATTGGTATATATATTTCTACCATTTGAAATAGCTTTTACAATAGTGGAAAAATTATCGTCAGTTAATACCATAGATGCAGCATCTTTAGCTACTTCAGTTCCAGTAATGCCCATTGCAACACCTATATCTGCCTGTTTTAAAGCTGGAGCATCATTAACCCCATCTCCAGTCATAGCTACAACATTGCCTTTTTCTTGCCAAGCTCTTACAATTCTAATCTTATGCTCTGGAGATACCCTAGCATAAACAGAAATTTTATCAACTTTTTCTTTTAATTCTTCATCACTTAATTTATCTAATTCAACACCTTCAATAGCTTCACAATCTTTTTGTAAAATTCCTATCTTTTTAGCAATTGCAGATGCAGTTATTTTATGATCACCTGTAATCATTACTGGCTTTATACCAGCTTGAATACAATCTTCTACAGCTTTTTTTGATTCCTCTCTAGGTGGATCAATCATTGAAATTAATCCAAGGAAAGTAAGATTATTTTCATCATCTAAACTAATATCATTTGAGCTATCAATTTCTTTATAGCAAAATGCCAAAACTCTAAGACCTTCATTAGAGAAATCTTTATTTACTTTTTCTATTTTAATTTTATCATGATTTGTTAATTTTTTAATGCCATCTTTTGTTTCTATATTTATAGTACGATTTAAAAGTACATCTAAAGCTCCCTTTGTAAGCATAAAGGTCTTACCATTAACTTTATGTACTGTACTCATCAATTTTCTTTCAGAGTCAAAAGGAATTTCACAAAGTCTAGGATAATTCTTTCTAACATCTAATTCCTTTAGCGAATAAGCTTTACCTAAATCTGTTAAGGCAATTTCTGTTGGATCACCTATACCATTTTCATCATTTGAAATTGCGTCATTACATAATAAGCTTGACAATAATAACTTATTATGAAGTTCTTCTTTTAAGTCCATATTTTTAGATGATATTATTTCTTCATTTGTATAAATTTTGCTAATTGTCATCCTATTCTGTGTAAGGGTACCAGTTTTGTCAGAGCAAATTATGGATACACATCCTAAGCTTTCTACCGCTTGAAGTTTTCTAATTATGGCATTTTCACTAGCCATTTTTTGAGTTCCAAGAGCAAGTACTATTGTTACAATAGAACTTAGTGCTTCAGGAATTGCTGCCACAGCTAAAGAAACCGCAAACATTAAAGAATCAACGATTTCATAGCCTCTATACATATTTAATAAAAAAACAACAGCACAGATAACTAATATGCAGCTTGCTAGTTTTTTACCAAAATTATCAAGACTTATTTGTAGAGGTGTTCTTTTTTCTTTTGTATTATCTAAAAGTGTAGCAATTTTTCCGAGTTCAGTAGACATACCTATGGATGTTACTAATACCATTGCTCTACCATAGGTTACTAAACTACCAGCAAAAACCATGTTTTTCTGATCACCAATTGGTATATTATCTTCAGTTATAATATCTATATTTTTAATAACACTTTCTGATTCACCAGTTAATGAACTTTCATTAATTTGAATACTATAATTTTCGATAATACGCCCATCAGCACTTATATAATCTCCAGCCTCTAAGAATAAAATATCCCCAGGAACAACTTCCCGAGATGGACTCTCCATTTTGTTACCTTCTCTTAAAACTCTTGCCATTGGAGCAGATAATGCCTTTAAACTATTTAAAGATTGCTCAGCTTTTATATATTGAACTGTACCTAAAACTGCATTAATTGTTATTACAGCAAAAATAACAATTGTACTTTCAACATTTCCTATAGACATTGAGATTAACGCAGCTGCAACTAATATTAGTACTAATAAATCTTTAAATTGTTCAAGAAATATTTGTAGAATTGACTTTTTCTTACCTTCAGTTAGTTCATTATAGCCATATTCAGACCGTTTTTTTTCTACCTCCTCCTTACTAAGTCCTTTGGAATTAGAATTAAACATATTGAATAATTCTTCTGGTACTCTTTTGTAATAATCTTTCATAAATTTTACTCCTCCTTATAAAAATAAAAAAAGACTTTTAATATAATCCTTAATAAAATAAGAATTATATTAAAAGTCTTGTAACCAAATGATTGGTATATAATACCAGAATAGAAAAGCCTAGTCGGGTATGTTGGTATTATATTTGCTACTACTCCCTCTTAATATAGAGAATTGTATATTCAATTTAAATTAATGATATAGCATGTACAAAAACATGTCAAGTAGGATTTTAAATATTTAACAAAAGAATGCAAGGTTACCAAATTATATTTAGAAATTAATCTTTTATAAAATAAGAATTCTTTTTTATTTTTAGCATATCAAACTTAAGATTATCTTAAGACTATCTTTAGTCAGCCTAAAGATTATCAATGTATCATTAGTACTAGAAAGGAGGAAAGCTATATATTTTCAAGTGTTATAACATCTATTTTATAGAATACATTTATTCCTACAACTATTTAAAAGCTATATTTAAAAACACTTAATAAAATAAATTACTGAAATGTTATAATATTTTCATAATCATTAATAATAATACAGAAATTTTTATAATTAGCTTTTAATATTGAGGAGGAAGAATTATGGCATATAAAATTTTAATTGCTGATGATGATGAAGATATATTAGAGATACTTGAGCTTTATCTTGAGAAAGATGGATTTGAAGTAATTAAAGCAATAAATGGACAAAAGGCATGGGAAATTATAGAAAAGGGTAAAATAGATATGGCAATTATAGATGTAATGATGCCTATAATAGATGGATTTAAATTAGTTAAGAAAATAAGAGAAGAACATAATCTTCCTGTTATTATTCTTTCAGCTAAAAATCAAGACACAGATAAGATATTAGGACTAGGATTAGGAGCAGATGATTATGTTGTAAAGCCATTTAATCCTTTAGAAGTGGTAGCAAGAGTAGAAGCTCAGCTTAGAAGATTTTATAATTTAAATTCTGATAGTAAAAATGTACAGAAGATAATAAAAATTGGAGAGATAGAGCTTGATATATTTAGTAACACTCTTAAGAAAAAGGAAAATGAAGTAATCTTAACATCAGTAGAATATAAAATTATAAAACTTTTAATGGAGAACGCGGGAAGAGTGTTCACTAAGAAGGAAATATTTGAAACTGTTTGGGAGGACTATTTTATGGGAGATGATAACACTATAATGGTTCACATGAGCAATTTAAGAGAAAAAATTGAAGAGGATTCAAGGAAACCTATATATTTAAAAACTGTAAGAGGGCTTGGTTATAAGTTTGAAAAGAAGGTAATAAGCAATGAGGAATAAGAATAAAAAAATATTTACTTCGCTTATTATAAATTATAGTATGTTTGTATTCATTCTCGCATTATTGTTTGTTGTAATTGCAGGTGTTTTATCATGGAGATTAGAAAAAGTCATTGGTAGTGGAACTGGCAGTGTAGAGGAGATTTCTAGTGCTAATTTAACTATATTTTATAATATGTTAACAAAAGCTGGAATACTCTTTTTATTAACATTTATAATAAATGTTATTCTCTTTAGTTTATGGACATCAAAAAAAATAAGTAAGCCATTAGGAAAAATAACTGAGGGAATGAGTAAAATGATTGAGGGAAATTATGATACAAAGATTGAATTTTATGCAGAAAGGGAATTTGCAGTAATAAGAGATACCTTTAATTTTATGGCAGAAAAATTAAAGGTTATGGAAAGGGAAAAAAAAGAATTTGAGGACAGAAAAACCAGAATGCTTGTAGACTTATCTCATGATATTAAAACACCAATAACCACTATTCAAGGGTATTCTAAGGCGCTAAGCGAAGGGCTTATTGAAGATGAAGAGAAAAAATTAAGATATTATAATACTATTTTTAATAAAGCTGGTAGAGTAAGCGAACTTACAGATGATCTCTTTGAATTTGTCAAATTGGAAAGTGTTGATTATAAGCTTTTAATAACAAAAACTGATTATGTAGAATTTGTACGGAAAATTATAGTAGACCACTATGAAGAAATTGAAGAAAAGGGATTTGAATTGGACTTAAGGTTTCCTGAAAAAGAAATTTTATTGGGTTTTGATACTAAACTTATATCTAGGGCAATATCAAATATAATTGAGAATGCATTAAAATATAATCCAGATGGTATAAAATTACGAATGGAAATAATTGAAGAATATGACAAAGTTATACTTGAAATTGGAGACAACGGAATAGGTATACCTGAGAATATTAAAAATAGAATTTTTGATGCCTTTGTTAGAGGAGAAGAATCAAGAAAAGATGATGGAGGAACTGGTCTTGGACTAGCAATATCAAAAATGATAATTGAAAGACATGGAGGTAAGTTAATACTTAAAAATCAGGTTACAGAAGAAAAAAGTGTTTTTTCAATAATTTTAAATAAATAGAAATGTGAACTGGAGGTTATGATGAATAAAATAAAGAATAAATTTATAGACTTATTTAAAAAGTTAAGATATAAAATAAAAAATATTAAACCACTAAGTGATGGCTGGAAAGGTGCATCCATTGGCTTAATTATTATAACCTTATTTTTGTATATAATGCAGAGCTATTATTTATTCGTATCACACGGTTTTTGGGATTTTATTAAAGGAGCATTTGTACTTCTATTAGCAATATTATTAATAGGAAGTATAATATCTATTTTAATCCACTATATGAAAAAGGTTCCTAGTGGCTATATTCTAGTTTTTATTAGTTCATTTATTTTGATTTTCATAAGTTTTCTTGCACCTATACAGGCTAATATTATAGTTACAATGTTCACAATAATAAGTTTTTCTTTATTAGGATCTTTAATATATAAATTTACAAAAGGGAGTTATAAAAATGTAAATAGTCTAAAAAAGGTTACAACTATAGCTTTATCAGTAGTTATAATAGTATCTATAGGCTTAGGGGGATACTGGATAGTTAATGATGGGAATAAAAGGGATTTAAATGCTATAAAAGAAAATATAAAAGAAAATAAAAGAGAAAGAAAATATAGTACAAGCGTTCAAAATCCTTCCTTAGAAGGACCTTATAAAGTAAAAAAGCTATCCTATGGCAGTGAGAAAAGTTATCGTAAAGAATTCAATGAAAAGAATTCTATAATCACTAATACTGTTGATGGGTCAGCATTTCTTGAAAAATCCTTATCAAAATGGTCATCTTCAAGAAGAAAATTTTTAGGTTTTGGACCAGAGAACATGCCTCTTAATGGACTAGTTTGGTACCCAGAGGGGGAAGGACCATTTCCTTTAGTTGTAATTGCACACGGAAATCATATAATGACTGACTACTCAGACCCAGGATATGAATATTTAGGACAACTTTTAGCAAGTCGTGGATACATTGTAGCTTCAATAGATGAGAATTTTTTAAACTTTTCTCCATATGATGACAAATTCATGTTAAGTGTTTTAGAAGGTGAAAATCCTGCAAGAGGATTTTTGATGTTAGAACATCTTAAGGTTTGGAAAGAATGGAACGAAGATGTAGAAAAAGATTTTTATAATAAAGTGGATATGGATAATATTGCCCTTATAGGTCATTCAAGAGGTGGAGAAGCAATAACTATTGCTGCAGCTTTTAATAGATTAAAGTCTTATCCTGAGAATGGTAATGTGAAATTTGATTATAATTTTAATATACGTTCAATTATTGCTATTGCATCAACTGATAAACAATATAAACCTTCAGGAAACTCTCTTCCATTAAAAGATGTTAATTATCTAGCTTTACATGGAGCTCATGATATGGATGTAAGTTCTTTCAGCAGTTCAGACCAATATAATAGAATAGATTTTACCGATGGCGGTGATTATTTTAAGTCTTCTATTTATATATATGGAGCAAATCATGGCCAGTTTAACAGTAGTTGGGGAAGGGAAGATGCTGCTGGTTTAGGGAACAGATTTTATAATACCAAGCAGCTTATAAGTGAAGAAGAGCAGCAGAAAATATCAAAGGTATTGATAACATCATTTTTAGAAACCACTCTAAAGAATAATACGGAGTATAGAGAAGTATTTAAGGATATAGAATATGCTAGGAAATGGCTTCCAGACACTTTATATGTAAATAACTACTTTGATTCAAATACTAAAATAATTTGTTCATATAATGACGATATAGATGTGAATAGTACTACCATCGATGGAGGGAAGATAACTGGAGAAAATTTAAGTCAATGGAAAGAAGAGAAAGTTAAATTGAAATACGCTGAAGGAGAGTATAGCGCAGTTCGCTTAGGATGGGACATGAATAAGAATCCTAATGATGCTATGTATAATATAATATTACCTAATAAAGATTTAAACATTAAAGAAAATAGTAAAATAGTATTTTCTTTAGCTGATGGTGATGATGAGAAAAATGATGATGACAAAAATCTATTGATAGATTTAACAATAAAAGTTGAAGATATGAATGGAAATAAGTCAAGTCTTCCACTAAGTCATTTTTCTTATTTACCACCAATGATCCAAAGCAAAATATTAAAGGCACCATTTAGTAGTTTCTTACCAATAAAAGAACCTGTTTTTAAAAGCTTTGAGTTCAATTTAGAAGATTTTAAAAAGGCTAATGCAAATTTTAATCCAGAGCAATTAGCCAAAATAAGTTTTCAATTTGATAAAACCGAAAGAGGTACTGTATTATTAAATGATGTAGGAATTAGATATTAGTAATCACATAAATAATTTGTATTAAAAAATAACTAGTAAGTATGATAATATATTTTTAATCATAATCCGTCGTTAGAGCTATATGATAACCGATTATCATGAGATATTATTGGCCGGTATGATGTAAATACATTACTCATCTTTCACTAGTTATTTTTTTATATGTCTTAAACCATATAGAAACTTTTAATAATTTTTAACATAAGATTATAATAACTTTACACTATAATGAAAATAAAAATATTTTTTACCTTAAATATATTATATAGCTTAAAAATAATCATAAATAAATAGCATTATAAGTATGTTAATTAAATAATAAGATAGATATTTACAATTTAACAAGAAATTATTATAAGAAAGTAATATGTACACCATAATGTATTGTAGCTATTATACGATAATAATTAAGGATATTATTTAATATGAATAAAAATAATCTTAAATATAAAGTCAAAGAAAGTAAATGGAGGAGATGAAATGTTTTTTGATAAATCGAACAAATTAAAAGAAATAATAGACTGTATTGAGAATGGAGATTGTGAAAAAGTAGTCGATAAAAAATGTTCAATAAAAAAAGAATTAAAAGATAAAATAGGTTATTTATGTGTAAGATTAAATAAAGGTAAAGACGTTTTTGGAGAAATAGTCAATAATACATTAAATGCAGTTATGCAAGTAAGTAACTTTGATTTAAGGTTAAAGTTTTATGGAGAAAAAGTGAATAGAGTAAGTGAAGAAATCAATGGTATGATTAAAGAACTTCATGTAGCATCACAAGCTACAGTAGCGTCAACAGAAGAAATAACTTGTGCTAATACAGAACTAGTAAATTTAATGGAGGAAATCTCAAATAAGGCTGACTTCATGAGTGAAAATTTTAAAAGCAGTGAAAATATGGCTAATCAAATTGAAGCATCAATGGAAAATGCCATTAATTTTTCAGAAAATATGAAGGGCGATATAAATAATTTACTTGAAACATTAAATAAAATTAAAGAAATAGTTAGCTCAATCAATAGTATATCTGATCAGACAAATCTATTAGCACTTAATGCTTCTATCGAAGCCGCTAGAGCTGGAGAGATGGGAAAAGGCTTTTCGGTTGTAGCAGAAGAAATTAGAAAACTTTCAAGTAATACAAAAGGGCTTATGGGAAATATGGAAAGCTTGCTACTTGAAATAGGAGAAGCATCTCAAAAAAGTAGTAATAGTGTAAATAATACAGTAAATTCTCTACATGAAATTGATTCAGCAGTAAAAGGTATTGTAGAATCTACAACTTCAAATAATGAGGCAATTCAAGAAATGGCTTTAAATCTATTTGATATAAAATCTACCACTGAGGAAATAAATGCTACTATGGAAGAAGAAGCTTCATCAGTAAGTATTATTGGAAATAAAATAGAAGATTTACATCACTATTCAGAAGAGCTAAAGGAATCTAGTAATGATATACAGGGATTGTCTGGAGAGTTACAAATAGTAGAAGAGGTCTTAGACAAAACAGCTAAAATAGGTGGAGAGCTTACTTTAGATAACTTTTATACGATTCCTAACGAAATTTTTATAGAGTTAATGGATAATGCTATCGATAAACATAAAGCTTGGGTTAACAACTTAAAATACATAGTAGAGAATATGGAAATATTACCTCTTCAAACTGATCATCATAAATGTGGGTTTGGACATTTTTATTACTCTTTAAAGCCTAAACATGAAAATATTATTGAATTATGGAGCCAAGTTGAAGAATACCATGCTAGATTTCATAAAATAGGAGATAATGTTTTTGAAAGAATAGATAATGGAGAAAAGAGAGAAGCAGAACTACTTTTAAGAGAAGCAGAAGAACTTTCATCAACACTTATAGAAACATTTAGCAACATGATTTCTATAAGTAAAAACTTAAGTGAAAAAAATGAGACTGTTTTTTAAAAATAAATACTAAATTTATTAATGAAACAAAAGGATAGATTAAATCATAAATTTAAAAATTTATGATTTTTAGAAACTGTAGATAAATCTAAGTAGAAATAGATTTATCTACAGTTTTATTTTAAATATAATATTACAAATAGGTTTTATAAAGTAATATATTAAATAGAGTTCAGCATACTATTATATTGAAAATTCTCTTTTACAAGAGAATTTTTGAATTCATTTCTTTTAAAAGTGACGCAGTCACTTTTATTAAAAAATCTATTTAAAGAAATTAATTTGTAAGAATTAATTTCCACCTCAATTGTCCATCGTCAATTCTCCATTGATTTTGGATATGGGTACGGTTCATTACAAATTATAAAATGAAAATTATTAAAAAGAATGAAAGTGCATTAGAGTAGATTATAATATCTATTCTAATGCATTTTTTATTATAAAATATAAAGACCTTAAATCACACTACAAATAAGTATATTTTAATCAGTATTAAATAATACTACATTATGTATAGATTAAATAATGTATTGTAGCTAATGATAGTAATAAAAAAATATAAATCTATATTTTCTTGAATAATCACTTGTAAAAATTAGTTATTCAACAATTTATAAATAATAAAACAAGGAGGGAAAGGTATGGATAAATTTATAAACGTTACGTCTGAAATTGGAAAACTCAATAAAGTAATGTTACATAGACCAGGAAAAGAAATAGAAAATTTAGTTCCTGAATATCTAGAAAGATTACTCTTTGATGATATTCCATATTTAGAAGTAGCTAAAAGTGAACATGACAGATTTGCTGAAATATTAAAGGAAAATGGTGTAGAAGTATTATATTTAGAAAACTTAGTAGCAGAAGTTTTGGAAGATAAAAAAGTAAAGGATGAATTCTTAAATGAGTTTTTAAAAGAAAGCTATATTAATAATAATGAAATATATGAAGCCTTATATGAGCATTTGATTTTTCACTCAGCTAAAGATATGGTTGATGTCCTTATGGCTGGAGTAAGAAAAGAACAAGTGCAAATAAAAACAAGACGTTCTCTAAGAGAACTTATGGAAGATAAATATCCATTTTATTTAGATCCTATGCCAAACTTATACTTTACAAGAGATCCAGCAGCAGCGGTAGGAAATGGACTAATAATGAATACTATGAAAACCCTAACAAGAAGAAGAGAAACTTTATTTATGAAATATATTCATAAATACCATAAAGATTTTAAACTTTATGATATTCCACTATGGTACGATAGAGAATTTCAATATAGTGCAGAAGGTGGAGATGAATTAGTGTTGTCGGATAAAATCATTGCTATAGGATGCAGTGAGAGAACTTCGCCAGAAGCAATTGAATCTATAGCAAAAAATTTATTTGATAATAATACTTCTTTCGAAAAAGTATTAGTTTTTGAAATACCAGTACGTAGAGCATTTATGCACCTTGATACGGTATTTACTATGGTTGATTATGATAAGTTTACTATACATCCAGGAATAGAAGGGCCACTAAATGTTTTTGAAATTACAAGAGGAAAAAATGAAACATTAAATATTACTCATAATAAAAATACATTAGATAATATCTTAAAAGATGCATTAAACTTATCAGCTATAGAGTTAATAAGATGTGGAAATGGTGATGAAATAATATCTGCAAGAGAACAATGGAATGATGGTTCCAACACTTTAGCAATATCTCCAGGTAAAGTTTTAACCTATGAAAGAAACTATGTAACAAATGAAGTTTTAAGTAAACATGGAGTTAATGTTATAACAATGCCAAGTTCAGAACTTTCAAGAGGTAGAGGCGGCCCAAGATGTATGAGTATGCCTTTAAATAGAACTAACTTAGAGTAAAAGATACTTATATAAAAAATTTAGGAGGAAAAATTATGTTTAACTTAAGAAACAAACATTTTTTAACTTTAATGGATTTTACACCAAAGGAAATAAAATATTTTCTTGACTTATCAAGAGATCTTAAAAGAGCAAAATATGCAGGAACAGAAGAACAAAAACTAAAAGGAAAAAATATAGTACTACTTTTTGAAAAAGATTCAACAAGAACAAGATGTGCATTTGAAGTTGCAGCATATGATCAAGGTGCGCATGTAACATATCTTGGACCAACAGGAAGTCAAATGGGTAAAAAAGAGTCGATAGCTGATACAGCAAGGGTACTTGGAAGAATGTATGATGGTATTGAATACAGGGGCTTTGGTCAAGAAGTAGTTGAAGAGTTAGCTAAGTATTCAGGAGTACCAGTTTGGAATGGATTAACTAATGAGGATCATCCAACTCAAATTTTAGCAGACTTTTTAACAATAACTGAACATTTTGATAAACCATTAAATAAAGTTATATTTGTTTACAGTGGTGATGGAAGAAATAACATGGCAAATGCTCTAATGATTGGTGCAGCTAAAATGGGTATGGATTTTAGAATTGTATCTCCAAAGAGTCTATTCCCGGAAGAGCATCTAGTATCTAAATGTAAAGAAATAGCAAAAGAAACTAATGCCAAAATTACTATAACAGATAATATTGATGAAGGCGTTAAAGATGCAGATGTTATCTATACTGACGTTTGGGTATCTATGGGAGAAGCACCAGAGGTTTGGGAAGAAAGAATAAACTTATTAAAGCCATATCAAGTAAATATGGAAATGTTGAATAAGACAGGTAATGAAAATGTTAAATTCATGCATTGTTTACCATCATTTCACGATTTAAAAACTACTGTGGGAAAAGAGATAAACGAAAAATTCGGTTTAGAAGCTATGGAAGTTACAGATGAAGTTTTCGAAAGTAAACATTCAATAGTGTTTGATGAGGCTGAAAACAGAATGCATACTATTAAAGCAGTAATGGTTGCTACATTAGGCCAATAAATTAAAACATATAGATATATAGGGTTTCTTAATGAAAG